>JBEBHW010000687.1:0-2587 GCA_040081145.1 Burkholderiaceae bacterium | reverse complement strand
TCGTCGACTTCAAGTGCCACAGATCGACGTCGTCCGGGTAGTAGCTCGCAACAAACAAGTCGAGCAGACCGTCGCCGTCGAAATCGAACCACAGCGCAGCGTTCGCGTTGATCCACTTCGGCAGGCCCGCGGCCTCGCTGACGCGCGTAAAGCCGCGCCCCTGGTCATTGTGATAAAGCTCGGGGCGCCCCCACTTCACGAGGAACAGGTCGTCGAACCCGTCGTTGTCGTAGTCGCCCCAGACCGCCGCCATCGAGACGCCCGTGCCCGCAGCGTTGACTTCGGCAATGCCCAGTTCCGCAGCGATGTCGCGAAACTTGCCCTCACCGAGGTTCCGGTACAGCGCGTTGCGGCTGCCTTCGGCGCTGTTCGTCACGTAGAGGTCGGGCCAGCCGTCGCGGTCGACGTCGACCACCGACACCGACGCGCCCATTGACGCGACCTGCGGCATGATGTGCGCGAGTTGCGCGTCGAGCACGGGCGCGTGGTGCGTGAAGTGAATTCCCGCTGCGTGCGAAACCTCGTTCAAATGAAAGCCGTGGCGCGCGAGCGCAGCGATTTCGCCTTCGGCGTGATCCGGGACAGCGCTTGACGAGAAGCGCTTGTAGAGCGGCGGCGCCGCCAACAGCGCGACGAAGATCAGCGCCAGGCCCACGCGCCAACCGCGCTCGCGCTTGATCGTGCTCACTGGTGCCCCCTGGCTCATGGCCTGACGCGCTCGGTTTGAAGTGCGTTGACCACCGCGCGATCGCTGACGTAGCGCGTGTGGTAATCGGTCCAATCCTGCGGATTCTTGCGCCACGCGACTTCGTCTTCGAGCCGGCCCACCGGTGTCGTGTAGTCGCGTTCGCCGTGATGCGGCAGCGGCTGCACGGTGCGCGAGAAGCCTGAGTTGTAGTCGCCGTCCTTGATCCAGCCGTCGCCCTTGACGACGAAGTCGCGCACCCAACCCGGCGCCGGCGCGGCCGGAGCCGGAAAACGAAATCCTATTTCGTCACCGGCGTTGACGATCACGTAGCGGTCATCGGCCTGGCGCAGGAGTTCCTTGACGTCGCCGTAACGCGTGTAGTAACCCACGAGGTCGCGCCAGCGCCGCGCCGTTCCCGCAAGCGTGTCGTAGTCGGGCACCTCGGGCGCGCCCGCGGGCGGCGCGCTCAGCACCGAGTAGCCACGGTAGTGCAGGTTCGCAACGCTCGGCTCGAGCGTCTGCATTTCAATCGCGACGTCGGGGCGGCCCGTCGCCCATTCGATCTTGTCCCAATAGATTTCCAGGTTCGTGCGGATGCGCACGCGCTTGGGCGCACCGGGGGCGAACAGATCGGTCAAGTCGAACAGGACGATCTTCTTGCGCCCGGCAGGAAAGCCGAGGTCCTTGCGACCGACGCGCCAGCCGCCGCGCCCATCGGGAACTTCCAGGCTCATGCCCTGCGGGCGCCAGCGTGAGCCCTGGCTCAAGGCGACGTTGATCGACGAATCGGTGGGGCGCAGCGACCCGTGCGCGACCAGGTACAACGGCCCTACCGTCGCGACGGCCTTGTCGCCGAGCTCGAGTTCGACGTAGTGGTCGCGCGTCACGCCCTGGTACTGGCCGCGGCCGAACCTGTCGACGGCTTTGCCGTCGAGCGTTGCGAGGATTGCGCTCACGTCCTGCCCGCGGTCGTCAACTGCCGAAGCCAGCGGCTGCGGCGTCGCGACGACGACCACATCGGGCTTCACCGGTGGAATCACGAAGCGCTCGTCGACGAAGACTTCGGTGCCTTCGGGGTGGTCGACCGTCATCAGCGAAAACTGGTCGTAGTAGTACACCTCCCACAGCTCGGCAGTGATGCGCAAGTCGTAGTGGCCGTCGCGCGCGACGAGTTCGTCGCGGCCGACGCGGTACCACTCTTCGGTCGCGGCGATGCTCGCCGTGCCGATGGTGTTGATGCGCAGGCCGATCGCCGAGCCCCACGGCACAGCGTCTTTCACGAAGTTCATGCGCTTGCCGTCCCAGGCGAAGAGAAACGGGCACGAACCCTTCAGGCGCTGCTCGGTCGCGACCGCCTGATCGGCCTGCGCGTCGAACTCGGCCTGCACGACGCCGTGCGGCCAGTGCACGCGAATGATGTCGGTGCGGGTCTGATTGCCCAGGCCAAAGTGCACCACCGGCCCGCTGATGGGGCGCTTTTGCACGACGCTGCCGGCGCGAACTTCGACGTCGCCACCCACGCCGAACGGATTGATTCGCTGGTCGCCGAACGCTTGCGCAGCGCGCGGCCGAATCACTTGCCAGTGGTACGCAAAGCTGCCGCTGTTGATGAGTTGCACGGCTTCGCCTTGTGCCGATGTGCCGAGCAGGTCGAGCCTGCCGTCACCGTCCAGGTCGGCGATGTCGCTGACGCTTGCGCTCGTCGTGATCAGCAGCGGCTCGGCGTAGCCGGCGGCGTCGCCCTTCGCGAGCCAGACCGCAGCGCCCACCGGTTGCGCCGCGTCGGCGTGGACGCGCATCAAGACGATGTCGGCGGCGCCGTTGTTGTCGAGGTCGGCGACGCGCAGCCGCACCTCCCCTTCGCGCATGCCGCAGGCGCTGCGCGAAGGGGAGGTGCGG
>JBEBHW010000051.1:0-11386 GCA_040081145.1 Burkholderiaceae bacterium | reverse complement strand
CTGCTCGACCGCGTATCACCTCGCAAAACTCGGCATCACCGACGTGCTGCTGCTCGAACAGGGGAAGCTGACGTGCGGCACGACGTGGCACGCCGCCGGCCTGGTCGGCCAGATGCGACCGAACCGCAACATGACGCGAATGAGCAAGTACGGCATCGAGCTGTATTCGACGCTCGAAGCGGAAACGGGCTTGGCCACGGGCTGGAAACAATGCGGCAGCGTCAACGTCGCGCGCACGCCCGAGCGCTTTCAGCTGCTGAAGAAGCAGGTCGCGCTGGCGCGCAGCTTTGGCGTCGAGGTCGAACTCATCACGCCACGCGAGGTGGGCGAACGGGTTCCGGTGCTGCGCACCGACGACTTGCAAGGTGGCATCTGGATCCCTGGCGACGGCAAGGCGAATCCGGCGGATCTGTGCATGAGCCTGGCCAAGGGCGCACGCAACCGTGGCGTGAAGATGCTCGAGGACACCGAAGTCACGGGTGTCATCATCGAGCGTGGCGCGAGCGGCGAGCGCATCGCGGGCGTGCGCACCGCGGCGGGCGAAGTGCGCTGCGAAGTGCTTGTCAACTGCGCCGGCCAGTGGGCGCGCCAGTTCGGCGCGATGGCAGGCGTGAACGTGCCGCTCTATTCGGCCGAGCACTTCTACATCGTCACCGATCGCATCGCGGGCGTCACGCCAATGATGCCGGTCGTGCGCGATCCCGACGGCTTTGTCTACTACAAGGAAGAGGTCGGCGGCCTGGTGATGGGCGGCTTTGAGCCGAAGGCCAAGCCGTGGACCGTCGACCCGATTCCGAGCACGTTCCAGTTCCAGTTGCTCGGCGAAGACTGGGAGCAGTTCGAGCCACTCATGGTCAATGCGATTCATCGCACGCCGTGCCTGGAAACGGCCAAAGTGAAAATGCTGCTCAACGGGCCGGAGAGTTTCACGCCCGACGGCAATTTCATCGTCGGCGAGGCCCCTGGCCTGCGCAACTACTTCGTCTGCGCCGGTTTCAATTCGGCAGGAATCGCCAACTCGGGCGGCGCCGGGCAGTTGATCGCGCAGTGGATTTCCGGCAGCGAGGCTCCCAGCGATTTGTGGGACGTGGACGTGCGCCGCTTCGGCTCGTTCACGGCGAACCGGCGTGCGCTCAGCCAACGCACCGTCGAGACGCTCGGCCTGCACTACGCGATGCGCTGGCCGCGCCAGGAGCTGGAAAGCGCGCGAGTGCTGCGCACCTCGCCGCTGTATGACCTGCTCGCGGCACGTGGCGCCGAGTTTGGCGCGAAGAACGGTTGGGAGCGCGCAAACTACTTCAGGCGCGACGGTCTGGCGCGCCCCGAATTCGGCCTCGGAACCCCGGGATGGTTGCCCTGGATGCAGGCGGAACAGCGCGCAACGCGTGAAGGCGCCGCCATTTACGACCAGACGTCGTTCGGCAAGTTGCTCGTGCAAGGGCGCGACGCGCTGGGCGTTCTGCAACGCCTGTGCGCGAACGACGTCGACGTCGCGACGAATCGGCTCGTCTATACCGCGATGTTGAACGAACGCGGCGGATTCGAGAGCGACCTCACGGTGCTGCGCCTCGCTGTGGACCGCTTCATGCTCATCACCGGTTCGGCGCAGCCGCAGCGCGACCAGGACTGGATCGAGCGCCACGTCGAGCCAAATCAACAGGCGATCGTCACCGACGTGAGTGCGATGACGTCGGTCTTGTCGGTGATGGGGCCGAAGGCACACGCGTTGCTGGCCCGGGTCTGCCCGGACGACTTGTCGCCGCAGTCGCTGAAGTTCGCATGGACTCGCGAAGTCGACCTCGGCCTGGCACGGGTGCGCGCTGCACGAATGAGTTACGTTGGCGGGCCCGGCGTCGAACTCTACGTGCCCGTCGAAATGGCGCGCCATGTGTATCTCGCGCTGCACGAAGCCGGTGCCGATTTGGGCTTGCAGGCGCAGACCGGTCAGCCAAGCGGCCTGGTCGACGCCGGCTACTACGCACTGGACGCACTGCGCATCGAAGCCGGCCGGCGCGCCTGGGGCGCTGAGCTCGGCCCCGATGAAACGCCGTGGGAAGCTGGGTTGGAATTTGCCGTGAAACTGGACAAGGCCGCACCCTTCATCGGCCGAGACGCCTTGCTGCAAAGCCAGCACCAGCCCTTGCGCAAGAAGCTGCTGAATTTTGTTCTCGACGATGCGCAGGCCTGGGTCTGGGGCGGCGAGGCGATCACGCTTGACGGCCAGATGCTCGGTGAACTCAGCTCTGCAGGTTGGAGCCCTGCGACCGGCGCGTGCGTCGGCCTGGGCTATGTGCGCGGCGCCGCGGCGCAGGCGGTGCACCACGGCACGCCGGTGCAGATCGATTTGTGGGGCGAGCCGCTTGCGGCGACGGCGTGGGATGCCCCCGCGTTGCAACGCCGGCGCTGATCACAAACGCCTACCAGTAGCGCCAGGTGAGCAGCAGCGCGGCCACGATCAGGAACGCGCGCAGCGGTGTCAGGCGCCAGCCGGACAGCGAGGATTCATCGGCGGTCTCGCCGCGCATTTCAGCGGCCTCGGCCTGCATCTGCGCCGCCCATTCGCGGCGCCGCGGCAGGTCGGCCTGCAGCGCGTCCAGGCGCCGCTTCACGACCTCGGGCGCCGGCCGCGCGGCGTGCGCACGCAGGGCTGGGCCGAGCGCGGCGACGCTCGCGTGCGCCTGCGCGAGGCGGCTGATCGCGAGAATCGCGCCGCATTGCGCGCAGCCGAGTGCGGCTTCCGGCGGCAGCGCCGCGCCACACGCTGCGCACTGCATCGCCTCTTGGTGGGCGCGGGTGGCGTGCACCGGCTGAGGTGCGAGCGCGCCTTCGGGGTCGAGCGCGTGCGCCAGGCGCGCCAGGTCGAGCAGGCTCGGCACACTTCGGCAGAACGGACACTCTGCATCGTCGCTGCCAACCGCGGCGCCGCAGTTCACGCAATGGATGCCGCCCTGGCGTTGCAGCAGTTGCACTCGGTCCAGGTGCGACATCGGCCGCAGCAGGCCTTTCTCCTGCAGGAACTGGGCAAACGTCTGGTAGGCGCCGTGGCCGCGTTGGCATTCGAGTTGCAGGGATCGGCCCCAGCGCGTGCTGTTGTGAACCGTCTTCAGGTGCCCGTCGCAGCGCGGACAGCGCGGGTCGGCGCGCAGCGGCTCGTGTGGCAGCGTCTGCGAATGCGCCATCGTGCCGATCAATTCGAGCAACGCCATGCCGGGCAGGCGCGCGGCCTCGGTCTGGTCGAACCAGATGAGATGGCACGGCGCGCACAGGTCAAGCTCGACGCTGCGGCCGTAGTGGCCGGGCAAGGTTACCTGTTGCAGCGGCTGGCGGCAGTTGCCGCAGTTGGACGAACTGGCGGGTACGGATCCCACGGTGCAATCGGCAGGCGCCAAGGCGGATGGCGCGCGATCTTCGCACGACGCCGCGCCCGCACTCAGGCCGTGCGCCGCAAGACGTGACGCCCGCCGCGAAACGGCGCGAACGAAAGACGGCGTCTGGCTCAGTTGCGCGGCGCTGCGGTGGTTGCGGCGATCCGTGTGGCGTGCCCGGTTCGGCCCGCGTTGATGCCATTGCCCAGGTCAGTCGGGCCTGGAAATGAATTCGACCACATCGTCGAGCACCGGCGCGAGGCGGGTCAGCGGCCAGGCGAATGCGCCGATCAGGCTCTGGTGGTCGACGCGTGCGTAAAGCTTCAGTTCGACTGGCACACCAGCGTCCCGCAGTTTCGTCGCCAGCCCGACGCTGCTGCGCTGCGGATTCACGAAGCTGTCTTCCTGCGGTGCGCCGATGAAGCCGCGCGGAGCACTCCGTGAAACATGATCGATGGGCTGCATGCCGCCTGGATAGTTCGGGTGGAAGAACACCGGCTGCGCGTCAGGGTTGCGCATCGGCAGGAAGTCGTAGGGACCCGCCAGGCCGATCCAGCCGGCGAGCTCGCGCGGCGCATGTCCGGTGGCCGCGAGGCGGCTCGGATCCAGCGCCAGCATCGCGGCGTTGTACGCGCCCGCGCTGTGTCCCATCACGAACACGCGTCGCGGGTTGCCGCCCAGGCGTGAGGCTTCGCGCATTCCGTAGGTGAGGGCGAGCGCGCAGTCAGCCAGGAAGTCGGGATAGCGGACCTCGGGGTAGAGCCGGTAGTCGGCGACCAGCACGATCACGCCGCGTGCGGCGAGCGCCTCGCCGACGAATCGATAGTCGGCGCGTTCACCGCGGTTCCACGAGCCGCCGTAGAAAAACACGACCAGCGGGTGGTCACCGTTGGGTGCGCTGCTGCGGGGGGTGTAGATGTCAAGGCGCTGGCGCGGCAGCGGGCCGTAGGGCAGCGCAGTCTGCGATTGGCGGGAATCGACGGCCGCGAGGAGGTTCAATGCTGTGCCCGGGTAGATGGCCGCGAACGCGGCGAGCCCGATCAGACACAGCAGCAGCGCCGCACCGACCATCGGAACAAAGCAGGGCCCTCGCAAACTCACACGACCTCGATTCAGTGGCGCGCACAGCGGCGTGCACCATGCAGTCTACGCAGCAAACGCCGGGCTGGATGCAGGGAAGGTGCGAGGCTGGACGACGTCTCGCGTGAGCGCCCCTTTGATTCTGGTGTCGCGGGTGCGCAAGCGCGGCGTTGATTTGGCTCAACGCCCGGGCGCGACGGCGCGGCAAGATGGGCGGCGTGGACCCAGGTACCGAAGAGAGGCTCGACACATGACGAAACCATTGCCGGATTGCAGCACACGTCGAATGCTGCTCGCAGGCACGGTGGCGCTGTTCGGCCTCTGCACTTTGCGTCATGCCCGGTCGGCACCGGACGAGCATGCCACCCACCGGGCCGAGGTTGCAGAGGCGGCGCAGGGGCAGGTGAGGCGCAGCCTTGAAAGCTACCGTGTGCCCCGGGTCGAGATGCGGGACCAGCATGGCAACAGAGTCCGCTTCGACCGGGAACTGGACGACGGCCGCGGCGTGATCCTGAACTTCATTTTCACGTCGTGCGCGGCGATCTGCCCGGTGATGACACAAATCTTCTCGCAGGTGCAATCAAAACTCATCAGTCAAGGGGACAAAGTGCACATGGTGTCGGTCTCGATCGACCCGGAGTACGACACGCCACAGCGGCTGCTCGCCTATGCCAAGGAATACCATGCCGCAGCGCAATGGGACTTCTACACCGGCACGAACGATGCCAGCGTGGCCGTGCGCAAAGCCTTCGATGCGTACCGAGGCGACAAGATGAACCACGCCGCGCTGACGCTCATGCGGGCCCCTGGGTCGCAACAATGGGTTCGGTTGGATGGATTCGCGAGCCCGGAACAAATCGTCCGGGAATATCGGGCCATCGCGCGGTGAATGCACGGCTCGGCCGGCGCCGACACGCGCCTGCGCAGAAGACCGAGCGCAGGCGCCAGCCGTCGTGGCGGGCCCGCGTGGGTGGGCTGGCGACGCTGCTGCTGGTCGCTGGCGCGCCAGCGCAGGCCGATCCAGTCCAGGTGGAGCAGGGCCGTCGCATCTACCAGGAGGGCGTGCTGACCGACGGTGCGGCCCTGCGCGCGACCGGCGCCGGGGGAATCGACCTGATCGGCGCCAAGGCGGCTTGCATCGCCTGTCACCGGCGCAGCGGCATGGGAAGCCGCGAAGGCAGCGTGCTCATCTCTCCCGTGACCGGGACTGTCCTCTTCAACAAACCCGTGCCGTACTGGCCGAGTCGGCCGGGCCGGGCCACGCAGAAGGTTGCCCCGCTTCGTCAATTTGCTCGCGACGCCTACGACGCTGCCACGTTGGCGCGCGCGATCCGCAGCGGCGTTGACCCCAATGGACGCCCTCTTGACGCGTTGATGCCGCGATACACCTTGAACAAGGCGGACGCAGGCGCGCTGACGGCGTATTTGCAGCAGTTGTCGGTGGCGCCGCCGCCTGGTCTTTCCGCGGGCACGCTTCACCTGGCGACCATCGTCGCAAGCGACGCAGACCCGCTTCGTGCCAAGGTGGTTGCCGAGACTTTGACCACCTGGTCGCGCTCCGGTGCGTTGGGGGGCATCCCGCTGCATCTGCAGGTGTGGAGGCTGACGGGTCCGCCGTCCACCTGGAACGAGCAGCTCGAGCGCTTCAACCGCGAGCAACCCGTCTACGCCGTGCTTTCCGGTGCCGGCAGTGCGCAATGGGCGCCGGTGCGTGACTTCTGCGAGCGGGTGAAGCTGCCCTGCCTCTTTCCGGTGGTCGACCTGGGCGTCAGTGCCCCGACCGACTTCTATACGCTCTACTTCTCAACCGGCGTTCCCCTTGAAGCGCGCATCCTGGCCCGGACCATCGACGAACTGTTGCCGCGCCCGACGCACGTGGTGCAAATCGTCGCGGACGAGGCGGGGGAGGCAGGCGCCGCAGGGCTCACCGAACGTCTTCGAAACGTGATCAGTGAAACCCGACGCTGGCGCGATGACGCGCCGGCCGATCTGATCGGGGATCTGAAGGCCGATGATGTCCTGGTCGGCTGGTTGGGCCAGGAACAGCTGCGACGTCTCGCGGAATCACGGCCGCAAGGGCCCGGCACCGATCGCATCCTGTTCTCGGGGCAACTCGGACCTCCCGGCAAGGCCGACCTGCCGTTGCCCTGGCGGCAGGCGGCGCGCTGGGTGTCGGTGCGTTCCGACCCGAGGCGAGTTCAGGGCAGAGGCGTGATGGGCTTGGTTCCGTGGCTGGCGCACATGAAGCTGAGCGCGCACGATGAATCCCTTCTGTCTGAGGTCTACGCCGCCACCTATTTTTTCGGTGACGCGCTGGCGCGAATGCGCGGCAACTGGAACCGCGAGTTCCTGCTCGAGACGCTGGAGAGCGCCAACTACGCGCGCCCCGCCGGTTCCGCGTTCTTCGCGCTCTCGCTGGCTGCGGGGCAGCGGGAAGCGGCCAAGGCGGGGCAACTGCTGGGCTTTGAAGGGCCGGACTTTCGTCGGGTCGTGCCGATCGGGCCACGCATCGCGCCCTGAGCGCACTACTGCGACAGTGAACTCAATCTGTTCAGGCGCATGCGCCGTCCTGGTGATCTCGCGCTGGGCGCGGCTGGCTGCGCGGGCACCGCGCGAGACATCGGGGCCATCGCAAGCGCCTCTTCCCGGTCATTGGCGCCCGCACCTGCGGAGCGCTCTGCGCCCGCGCCGGACGTCGGTGCGTGGTCCGGTCCGGCTTCGAATGGAAAGCTGTCCGCGGCGCTGGCGACTTCGAGAGTCGCCGTCTCAGGCCCGCCCGCCGGTCCGGACGCGGCACCCTGCGAGCTGACCGATCGTGGCTCCGGGTCGGCGTCCTGGGCGCGAGGCATGGGGCGTGGCTCACTGTCAAGCGGCGCCGGTGTGCTCATGCGCTCGGGTGCGTCGTCCATCCGACCCACACCCGAGAAAAAGAGACCCACAACGACGACGGCCCCGACGACAGCCCCGACGACGCCCGCGCGCACCGTTGAAGCTTGGCCGCAAAGCTTGTGGAATTGTGGGTTTGCCACTTTGCTCAACCCCCTCGCGGGAAGTTCTCGAGGACTGCCGCCATCTAGACCACCTTGAACCAACCCATCATGTCGTGCTCCTCATGGCCGAGGATGTGGCAGTGGTAGACATACTTGCCCGGGCGATTGAAGGTGACGAGTACCCGTGTCACCTGGCCAGGCGGGCACTCGACGGTGTCTTTCCAGCCTTGTTCATTGAATGGCGCTGGCTTGAACCCCTTGAGGCCACCCGTCAACTGCGGTGGCGCCGTGAACTTCACGCCGTACCAGCCGTTGTGAGGTTTCTGTTCCACGGCACCGGCAAAGGTCTGTCGATTGAGGACTCGGAACTTGACCAGGTGCATATGGATCGGGTGCGCATCCACGGTTGAATTCCAGAACTCCCAGACTTCGGTCGAACCCAAGGGGACCTGAATATCCGCAGGGTCGTGGAAAGTCTTGGTGCCTTCGGCCACGGTTCCGAGCAACGGCATGACCCGGCCATACTCGTCGCAACCCTCGCCCAGCATGATCTGGCGCACCGTCAAATTCGGTGGCGCGAGCGCAACCAGCGGAATCAGCGGGGTGCCCTTGCCCCGCCCGCGCAAGAGGGTGAGCTGGCCGAGGTGGGTCTTCTTGTTGATCTTCTCATTCAGCGGCTTGGAGACTTCGATTTGCATGATCGTGGCCCAGGGGTCGCTGGGCAGCGTGGCGTCACCGTTCGGGTAAGGGAACCGCGCGTTGTTCGTGACCACCAGCTTCGCGCCCTTGGCGAGGGAAGCGAAGTCGATGACGATGTCTTTGCGTTCACCGGGGAAGATCGTGATCTGGTTGAGCGGCCAGGGGAAATTCAGCAGCCCGAGGTCAGTACCGACCTGGAAGAATTTCAGCCCGCCGAAGTTCAGGTTGTAGACCCGCGAGTCGGAACCGTTCAGCAGGCGCAGGCGATATTGGCGGGGCTCCACCTGCAGATTCGGCCAGGCCACACCGTTGACGCAGATCACGTCGCCGAACATTTCGGGCACGTGGGTCGGCTGATCGCCGGTCACGATCGTGTCTTCAAGGTTCGGATCGTAGCCAGGCGGAGTCCAATTGCCCGGCAACTGAACCGCCGCACCATTGGCCCATCCGTTGAACGCCGGTGAGTCGCCGGTATAGGCAAGGTTGCCGTCCTTCTGGAACACCTTGTCCTGAATCACGATCGGCACTTCCTGCTCGCCGGTGGGGAGCAAATTGGCCTTGATCAGTGCGGCTTCGTTGGCATCGCGAATCACGTACAGGCCGGCCAGGCCGGCGTAGGCGTTGATGCGGGTCACGCCCTCGCCGTGGTCGTGATACCAGTGCATTGACGCTTCGTCGGTGTTCTCGTAGCGGTAGGTCAGGTGATCCGAACCAGCGCCCTTGTTGTTGCCGTTGATGCCCGGGCCGATCTGATGGCGCACCGGTGTGAACCACTGGTCCGGGCCGCCGTCGAATTCCTGCGCGTTGTCCCCTCCGTGATGATGGACGGCGATGGGTACGCCATTGACGGCGTTGTTCTGCGGGTCGACCTGCATGCTGATGGTCTGGTCCACGCCGACCAGATGCGGCAGATTGTTGCCGGCCGAATCGACGAGGTTGTTGTACCAGTTCACCGTGATCGGCTGGCCGTTCTGAACGACAAAGGTGCGTCCAGGAAAGGTCACCGGCAAGCCGGGCAACGAACTGCCCACGAAGGCGTTCTCGAGGTCATGATTGCCGTAACCCCACAACGTGGTCACCGGGATGGGTCTGCCGTCATTGAATTTTCCGCCCAACGGGCCAAGCATCGGCCAGGGAACCTGGCCCGCTTTGACGCTGAAGGTATTGGTCGAGCCGGCATCTGGCCGGTAGATGAAGCCCACCTGCGGCAGGCTGGCGTTCAAGGTCCCGCCCAATACAGGGATGTTGCCGCTCGAGTCGACGTTGAGGGCTTTTGCCAAGACTGTATTGGTGGGGTCCAGCGCCCACGGCAGGGTGTTGGAAAACCGGATGTCCCAGACCCGTTGCAACAGTTCCGGATCGGTCGCGCCGGACCAACTCGCGGGATTCGCATTGCCCTGGGTGGTCGCCACAGCGAACTTCGGCAACAGTGCTGCCGGCAACATGTAGACGCCGATGCCCGCCAACGTGGTCTGAACGAATTTTCTCCTGGTGCTCATGACTTACTCTCCACTTGTGTGAATCGATCCTTTCGTGCCGCGTGGTGGTGTGTGCCCTGGAACTCCGATTGCCGACCTGTCGGCCCGCATTGAGGGTTCACACGCATCTGCCACCGCACGTAGTCACGAGAATGGGTGCAAGCGCCGCGATGCGCAATGCGGCGAATTGCCGCAGGGGCTGCACCTGAAGCTGCACAAGGCGCGCCGCGCTTAATCGCTTCTAAGCGTGTCCACTCACAATTCGGCTATGGCCTATGGCGAGCGGCACACGGCACGAGCGCTCAGCGAGGTGTTGCGTCATCGCGCCATGGTGTGGGGCTCGCGACATCTTGCGAAGTCTCAATGGTCCGGTGATTGCGGAAGAAAAAAATCGGCGTGGCGCCATTGCGTTTGACCGATTCGAGGCGAGGCACTGAATGCGTTTGATCGACCGCGTCGACACGTTGCCCGGCGAGGCCGATTCGGCTGCTCGTGGTGGCCTGGCGCGCTCGTGGCGCGATATCGTCGGCAGCACCGAGGCGCGCCGCCGCGGCGACCTGATCGACCCGCACCGCCAGGGTGCGCTGAACCGTCGCCTTCTGGTCCTTCTTGTGATTGCGCGCCTCGTGATGGCGGGGGCCGGCATCGCCGCATTGTGGATTTGGGGCGGGCCGCCAGCCGACTTTCCGTTGCTTCGTGTGAGCCTGGTGCTGCTGGCGATCGGCGGCCTCAACTACTTCGTGCAGTCGGTCCTGAA
Organism: Burkholderiaceae bacterium; assembly: GCA_040081145.1. GTDB lineage: Bacteria > Pseudomonadota > Gammaproteobacteria > Burkholderiales > Burkholderiaceae_C > JAEMQF01. The sequence continues at coordinate 1,017 of JBEBHW010000051.1, read as the reverse complement.
ACACCCGGCGCCACCGACCGAGTCGATGTTCCTTGTTCAGCTGTTGGGCGACCTCGGATTGCTCACCTACGTCGTCTACGAGACCGGCGGTGTCGACAACCCCTTCATCATGTTCTACCTCGTCCCGCTGACGCTGGCGGCGTATGCGCTCGGATGGCGCCGGTTGTTGGCCTTCGGGATGTCAACGGCGGCCTGTCTGCTGCTGCTTTACGAGTTCCACGCCGACGTGCCGCCGTTCAATGAGGCGATTCACGAGGTCAGCGAATTGACTCTCATGGGAGTCGTCACGTACTTTGCGTTCGCCGTCGCGCGGCTCTCGCGCGCCCACGAGCGCGCGGTGGCGCGGGCCCGCGAAGACGCATTGACAGCGCGCGCGGCGGAAGGTCGCGGCTGGGTGGCCGCAAGCGCTGCCGACGCGCTGAGTTCGCCTCTGGCGACGATCTCTGTGCTGATCCACGAGTTGCGCCAGGGCCGCTTGCCACCGGCCGATCGCGGCCAGGCGCTGGGCGTGCTGGAGCAGCAAGTGCAGGCATGCAAGGACAGCCTGTCGGCACTGCTGGCGTCGGTGGGTCATGCGCGCGGCGAGGGCGGCGCTCGCCGTGGCGTCGATGTCATGTTGTTCGCTGTAGCGCGCGAATGCGAGTTGCTCAATCCGCGCGTGAACGTGTTGTTCGAACCGATGGCACCGGGCGCGCCGCAGATTGTCGAAGACCGTGCGCTGTTCGACGCCCTGGCGCTCATGTTCAAGCATTGCGCGCAAACGCCGCCTCACCGCGTTGTCGTCGCGCTGCGCTGGGACGCTGAATTCGTGACGGTCGATCTGGTTGGCGCGCAGCGTCCGCCGCTCGCTGTGGGCAAGACACCAGCCCCACGAGCGGGTCAACCGGGCAACGATTCACTCTCGCTCGCCGCGTCCTTGTTGGCTCGATTCGGTGCCACGCTGGGGCGGCTCGGCGACGACCGGGACAGAAGCCTTCGCGTGCAAATGCCGATGGCGACGATCGGCGCGACGGACGT
>JBEBHW010000050.1:0-11402 GCA_040081145.1 Burkholderiaceae bacterium | reverse complement strand
GCTCGGTTTGGGGGGCGGGTCGTGCCACTTCGCGAAGTGGCGCCCGCCGTCGAGGTCACCCGACTCGACCAGATTGCCGTTGCTGAGCAGCACCGGGTAAGCGGCCTTGTTGGCGCGCAACGTCACGGTGTAGACCGCCATCACGTCGGGTCGGTCCGCAAAGTAGGTGATGCGGCGAAAGCCTTCTGCTTCGCACTGCGTGAAAAAGCCGCCACCCGAGGTGTACAGGCCGCTCAGCTGCGTGTTCTTCGCGGGCGCGCAGGTGTTGCGCACTTCGAGCGTGAATTCGCCTTCGGGCAGGTTGTCGATGACGAGCACTCCGGCTTCATGGCGGAACGACACCGACTCGCCGTTCGCCAGCACGCGCGACAAGTTCAGCTCCTCGCCGTGCAGGCGCAGCGGCTGCTGCGGCTGGCCCGCCAGGTTCATGTTCCGCTCGATGCGCATGCGGTTGATGACGAGGGTCTTGGCCGGATCGAGGTCGAAGCTCAGATCTACCGAGCGGATCCAGTACGCCGGCGCGGTGTAGTCCTCGCGGCGCACGAGGGGGGAGTTGCCTTCACGCATGGTGTTCTTCTTTCGTCAGGTCGTGGTGAGGCAGGCTGTCGACGAGCGTGCGGTCGAGGTCGAAGAGAAAGGCCAGGGCGCGTGCCACGTCAAACCCCTTGCTTCAAACTCGCTTCGATGAGCTGGTCCAGATCGCCGTCGAGCACCTTCTGCGTATTGCTGATCTCCACATTCGTGCGCAAGTCCTTGATGCGGCTTTGATCGAGCACGTAAGAGCGGATCTGGTGGCCCCAGCCGACGTCGGTCTTGCTGTCTTCGAGTTTTTGTTGCGCTGCTTTCTGGATGCGCATCTCGTGTTCGTAAAGGCGCGAGCGCAGCATTTGCCAGGCTTCGTCGCGATTCCGGTGTTGGCTTCGGTCGTTCTGGCATTGCACGACGATGTTCGTCGGGATGTGCGTGAGCCGCACCGCGGAATCGGTCTTGTTGATGTGCTGGCCGCCGGCGCCGCTGGCGCGGAAAGTGTCGGTGCGAACGTCGGCCGGGTTGATGTCGATCTCGATCGAATCGTCGACTTCAGGGTAGACGAAGACGCTCGCGAAACTCGTGTGGCGCCCGCCTGCGGAGTCGAACGGACTCTTGCGCACCAGGCGGTGCACGCCGGTCTCGGTTCGCAGCAGGCCGAACGCGTATTCGCCTTCGATCTTGATCGTCGCGCTGCGGATGCCGGCGACGTCGCCCTCGCTCATCTCCATCACGTCGGCCTTGAAGCCCTTGCGCTCGCAGTAGCGCAGGTACTGGCGCAACAACATCTGCGCCCAGTCGCACGCTTCGGTGCCGCCGGCGCCGGCCTGCAAATCGAGAAAACAATTGCTCGGGTCGGCGGGGTTGTTGAACATGCGCCGGAATTCCATCTCGGCCACGCTCGCCTCCAGCTTGGCGGCGTCAAGCTCGATCGCCTGGATGCCGGCGAAATCGTCTTCCGCCTTGGACATCTCGAAGAGTTCGGTGTTGTCGGCCAGGTTGCTCGTCAGGTGGTCTATGGTCTGGACCACGGTTTCGAGAACTCGCTTCTCGCGGCCCAACTCCTGCGCGCGCTTGGGTTCGTCCCAGACCTTGGGATTCTCCAGCGCGGCGTTGACTTCGTTCAGGCGCAGCGCTTTGCGATCGTAGTCAAAGATACCCCCGGAGGGCGAGCGTGCGTTGGGTCAGGTCGGCGAGCGAATTGGCGATGGCGTTGACGTGTTCGATGTCCATGGGGCAGGCCGATGCAGTGAAAGCGAAGGGCGCGATTTTGACACGCGCACGGCGCGGCTTTGCCGGCGAGTGACTCAGGGGCCGAGGAAGTCAGCGAGCCGGCGCGCCAGTTCTTCGGGCTGGTCGTGATGCAGCATGTGGCCGGCGTCGGCGAGTTTGTGTTTTTCGACGTGGCCGCCGACGTGCGCGAGCCGCGCTTCGAATTCATCGCGCGAGTAGCGCCCGCTCCACCACTTGCCGATGTCGGTGCGCTCGCCTTCGACCCACATCACGGGTGCGGCGATGCGCTTCCAGCACTCGAGCGTTTCTTCGACTTGGTGCAGCACCGGGTTGATGCGCTTGTGCGCCGGGTCGCCCAGAAGTTCCCAGCGGCCGTCGGCGGATTGGCGCGACCAGTGCGGCGCGAGCCAGGCGGCGCGTTGCGCACTGAGCAGCGGATTCGTCTTGCGCAGACGCTGTGCGACGGCGGCCAAACTGTCGTAGTTGCCGAAGCGCGCGGGTTCGCGCAATTGATCGAGCCAGTCGGCGTAGCGCGTGGGCGCCATCTGCGGCTGGGTGCGCGGCATGCCGAAGCCCTCCAGGTTCATCAGCTTGCGAACCCGCTGCGGGCGCACGCCGGCGTACGTCATGACGACGTTGCCGCCCATGCTGTGGCCGAGCAGGTCCACCGGCGCGCCCGGCAGTCCGGGGCCAGTGAGCGCGTCGAGCACGGCGTCGAGGTCGCCCAGATAGTCGGGGAACCAGTAGCAGTCGGCGGCGGGGGTTTGGGTGAGGCCAAAGCCGCGCCAGTCCAGCGCGATCACGTGTCGGATCGGCCCTTCGATTGCGGCCAGCGCGTCGACGACGAACTGGAACGACGCGGCCACGTCCATCCAGCCGTGCGCCATGACAAGCGGCGGGCGCGATGGCGTGACCAGACTCGCATCGCCCCATTGCAGCGTGTGGTAGCGCAGGCCGCGGATATTCAGCTCGTGGTGCAGCGGCGATCGCACCAGGCGGTAAGGGGTGTCCATGCCCGCACTGTAGGGCAGGTGGCGGATCGCAAGCTGCTGCCACAATGAGTGCATGAGCCTCCCTGCCCACCCCGCCGGCAACCCGATTGCCACCGGTTTGACGCTTCGCCAGGCGCAACTGCGCGATGTCGAAGTCATCGTCGAATTGATTCGAGAACTCGCCGATTTCGAGGGTCTCACGCACCTGCTGCAAGTCACCCCGGAAAAGCTGCGCCCGCACCTGTTCGGCGAGAAGCCGGCTGCGGAATGCCTGGTTGCCGAGTTGGCCGATGCACCCGGCCAGCGCGGCGGCAGCGTCGTCGGCTTCGCGCTGTTCTTCACCAACTTCTCGACGTTTCTCGCGCAACCCGGTCTTTACCTGGAAGACCTCTACGTCAAGCCGGCGCTGCGTGGCCAGGGCATCGGCGAGGCGCTGCTGACGCGCCTGGCGCGCCTGGCCGTCGAGCGCAACTATGGCCGCTTCGAGTGGAGCGTGCTCGACTGGAATGAAAACGCGATCCGCTTTTACCAGCGCATGGGCGCCACCGTCATGCCGGACTGGCGGATCTGCCGCGTCACGGGCGACGCCCTGCAGGCGTTCGCCACGCCCGGCACGCCGGGCGCAGTCAACGACGGCGCGCCCAAACTACGCGCTTGACCCGATGCGCGGGCACAGCGCCTGCGGCTAGGCTGCAGCCATGACATCCGACGTTTACTCCCACCTCCACGCCGGCTTTCGCTGGCACGTGCCGCAGGACTTCAATATCGCCGAAGTCTGCTCTGCGCGCTGGGCGCGCGAGACGCCCGACGCAGTGGCAATCCACTACGAGCACGAAGACGGCCGCGCCGGGCGCTTCACCTTCGCCGACCTGCAGAACAGCGCGAACCGCCTCGCCAATGCGCTCGTGAAGCTGGGCGTGCAGCGCGGCGACCGGATTGCCATCGTCATGCCGCAGCGCTTCGAGACTGCGGTGGCGCACATGGCGGTCTACCAGATCGGCGCAGTGGCGATGCCGCTGACGATGCTGTTCGGCCCGGATGCCTTGGAATATCGCCTGAAACACAGCGAGGCCGTGGTGGCCATCGTCGACGAAACGGCGATCGCGAACCTGTGCGTGGTGCGTGCCCTGTGCCCGCGGTTGCGCCATGTGGTCGCTGCGGGAGACGCAGCCGGCCAGGGCGACGCCGACTGGCGCGACCTGCTGGCGCACGAAAGCACCACCTTCGCGGCGCTGCCCACGCGCGCCGACGACGCGGCGATGCTCATCTACACGAGCGGCACGACCGGCCCGCCCAAAGGCGCGCTCGTGCCGCATCGCGCGCTCATCGGCAACCTGAGCGGCTTCGTCTGCAGCCAGAACTGGTTTCCAAGCGACGCCAACACATTCTGGTCGCCTGCCGATTGGGCCTGGACCGGCGGCCTGATGGACGCGCTGCTGCCCACGCTTTACTTCGGCCGCGCCATCGTCGGCTATCAGGGCCGTTTCGCGCCGCAGCAGGCTTTCGAGTTGATGCAGCGCTATGGCGTGACTCACACCTTCTTGTTCCCCACGGCGCTCAAGGCGATGCTCAAGTCCGAGCCGCAGCCAAAGAAGAAGTATCGATTGCGACTGCGCGCCATCATGAGTGCCGGCGAAGCGGTGGGCGACACCGTGTTCGGATATTGCTGCAACGAGCTCGGCGTCATCGTCAACGAGATGTTCGGCCAGACCGAAATCAACTACCTCGTCGGCAATTGCGGGTCCTATGTCGACACGCAAGGGCGCCGTCAGCCCGGCTGGCCGGCACGCCCGGGCAGCATGGGTCGCCCCTACCCGGGGCACCGCATCGCCGTCATTGACGACGCCGGCAACGAGTGCCTGCACGGCGTGGCGGGCGACGTGGCAGTACACCGGCGCGACGTGCACGGCGTGCCCGACCCGGTGTTCTTTCTCGGCTATTGGAAGAACGAGGACGCCACCCGCGCCAAGTTCACCGGCAGCATCGCCGACAGTTGGTGCCGCACCGGCGACATGGCGACGATGGACGCGCAGGGCTACTTCTGGTACCAGGGCCGCAGCGACGACATGTTCAAGGCCGCGGGCTACCGCATCGGGCCGAGCGAAGTCGAGAACTGCCTCGTCAAGCACCCGGCGGTGGCGAATGCGGCAGTCGTTCCCAAGCCCGATGCGCAGCGCGGCGCGATCGTCAAGGCCTACGTCGTGCTCGCAGCCGGGCACGTTGCGTCAAGCGCCTTGATCGAAGAATTGCAAGACCACGTGCGCGGCAAACTCGCGCCCTACGAGTACCCGAAGGAAATCGAATTCATCGACGCGCTGCCGATGACGACGACGGGCAAGGTGCAGCGGCGGGTGTTGCGCTTGCAGGAGGAGGCGAGGGCGGCGCGTTAGAGCAGGCGCTCTTCGTGAGCCTCAAAACGCCCGCCCCAAACTCAAATACCCCATTGAGTCGCGCGGTTCGTCCAGCCCCTTGGCAACGCCACCCCGGAGTTGCAGGCCGAGGGCATAAAGCAGCTTGACTTCACCGATCAACTCGACACCCGCGCCGCGCTTGTATTGCGCGGGTCGATTGCCCGTGGTCCAGGCGCCACCGATGCGAAGAACACGGTGGCCGAGAGGCGGTTCAGGCCGAACGGTGGCGCCATGCCGTGGCGGTCGACATCTGCCAGCGGGGCGCGCCATTCGATGCTTGTCACGCGCGCATCGGTGCCCACCAGCGTCGGCTCGTCGGCGTCGTAGCCGCGCAGCGCGATGCGCCGGCTGTTCAGCACCGTGCCGAGCTGCAATTGCGGGTCCAGCGCCCCGCCGAGCTGGTAGGGTTCGGTGAAACCGCGCGCGCGCACTTCGGTGTGTCGCACGCCGAGCACGCTGCGCGCGATGCCGAGGTAACCGCGCAAATCCAGGCGCACGAGGTCGCCGTCGTAGTTGTTGCTGCTGCTGCGCGCAAAGGGCTTGTAGGTCTCGTAGAGCAGGGTGCTGCGCTGGCCGCGGTTCTCGCCTTCGCTCCACCAGTTGCCGCCGCTCGTGTCGAATTCGACGAGCAGCGCGGCGATGCGCTCGTCGCGCGGCCGAGTGGTCGTGCCGGCGATCAGGTCGATGCGGTCGTTGCGGTCGAGCGCCGCGCCCACGCCGAGCGTCAGGCGTTGCTGCAGGCGCCAGAACGGCTGGACGCTGAGCCACTGGAGTTGCGTGCCGCGCTCGTAGACGGTTGTATCTTCCTTACCGCTGGCACCGACCCAGGCGCGTGCGATGAGGTTGCGGCTCGCCGCCACGTGGTGGCGCCCGAGGAACAGGTACTCGAGGCTGCCGATGCCTTCACGTTGGCTTGTTTCCCATTGCGCCAACGCGGCGTAGCGGTGCCAGCCCAGTGCGTCGCCGCCGATCGTGCTCGCGCCGTAGGCGGTGAGGCCGCGGTCGACGCTGACGGCCGGGAACCACGAGCGCGGGTAGACAGAGCGCCATGCAGCGTAGCGGGTGGGTTCGCCGAGGTCCACCGCGCCGCCGGCGGCAATAGGTGCCACTGCGGGTGCCGCTGAAGCTGCCGTCGCGATGCGCTGCTGCACCGTGCTCTCGCTCATGCGGCGCACCTCGAAGCCGTTGTTCGCCACCGCCACAAGCCACGACGACCCGTCGGGAAGCGTGCCGCTGTGCGCGATGATGCTCGTGTGGCTGTGCGTGAGGCGCTGCAAGGCGTCGCCGCTCAGGCGCCAGACGTTGTAGACGCCATCCACTGCGGCGATGAACTCGAGGCCCGCAGCGGTGTGGCGCAGCCCGTGCACCGGCGCGCTGAGCTGCGCCAGAAGCGTCGGCGCGGCGTCGGGTGCGTCGAGCTTGATCTCGAACACGCGCCAATCGCCCTCGCGCTTGGCGATGTATTGCACGCGTTGGCCGTCCGGGCTGGCTGCGACGTCGATCAAGTCGGTGTCGGGCACGGCCGGCACCAGGACGCGGACTTCGCGACCCGTGGCGTCGAGCTGCAGCAGGCGCGTCAGGCCGGCGTCGTGCTGGATCGCGACGATGCCGCTGTCGCCCGCCTGCACGGCGTGGCGCAGCCGCGCGCAGTGCGTGAGTTGGCGCAGCGACTGGTCGGCCTCCAGGCGGTACACGTCATAGACGAGGTAGTAGCCTTCGCAGATGTCGGGCTGGATCACGAGCACGCGCCCTTCCGCGGTGGCGGAGAGGCGCGCGCCGCGATTCACGCGCCGCACTCTCTGCTGTGTGCCGTCGCTGGCGATTCGCACCAGGTGCGGGGCGCGCACGCCGTCGTCGAGCACGGCGATCGCGGCGCCGCTGGGCAACGCGGCGATCGCCGTGATGTCGAACAGCGAAGCCGTGAGCGACTGGCCGGCGACCTGCGGGTGGCGCCTTAGGCCCCCGGCGCGCTGGTCCACTTGGCTGCTCAGGTCGACGAGGAACTCGTCCCACAGCGAGTCCATCATCTTGCCGGAGACGTCGTAGGGGCTGCTGTGCAGGCGCGGCACGAAGGGAAAGTTGCCGCTGTAGCGTTCCACGTATTTGGCAATCGCCTCCGGCCCGTAGCGGCGCGCCAGAAAGTCGTAGAAATACGCGCCGTAGAGGTAGTTCTTGGTCAGCGGCAGGGATCGGCCGTCGGCGTTGATTTCACTCAGCGACAAAAAACCGCTGCTCGCCTGGGCGCGCAATTGCGCCTCGAACAGCGCGCTGCGCATGCGGCCGCGGCCGGTGGCCGGGTCGCTCTCGGTGTAGGTGGCCAGGCCTTCGAGCGCCCACAGCGGCTGGAACACGTTCGGGAAAAACCACGGCACGCGGCCGAAGATCGCCTGCAGCACCTTGGGCGCGCCGCGCACTTTGTCCAGGTGCACGACGTGGGTGAACTCGTGCGTGAGCAGCAGGTCCAGCCACGAAGAGTTGTCGAGCAGTTGGCTGTCGTCGTCGGGCGCAAGGAACACGCCGATCATGTTGAAGGGCAGGGGCGTGGCAAAGCCGTTGGGCTGGTCGAACTCGTTGAACAGCACGATCTCGGTGCGGCTGCGCGGCTCCCACTGAAACATCGACGTGATCTTCGGGTAAGCGCGCTCGGCGGCCTGAATCGCGCGCTGCGCCTGCGGGCGATGTTCGGCGCGGTAGTGCACGCGGAAATGCGCGCTGTCGGCGCTCAGCCAGTCTTTCCACGGGTCGGCAAGTTGCGCCTGGGCGGGCGCGCCGAGAAGCGCGCCGAGCACGAAAGTTGCCAGCGCAGCGAGGACGGTGCGCAGTGCGGTGAAGGCCCGAGTTGTTGCCATGCGGTCTCCGGCAGGGGCGGGGAATCGTGGGGGCCCCAAGCGTACACGAGCCGCGGCGTGTGCGGCGCAAGGCCCGGCAGATGGGGCGAGTGCGCCCACGGCGCTACTACACTGCGCGCCATGAGTTCAGCGCTGCCTTTTGTCTCCCTGGGCCGCAGCGAGCTGCGCGTCACGCTGATTTGGCTGTCGCGCGAGGTGCTCGACGCGATTCGCTGGGTGCACCGCGATCCGGCGCAGTAGCGGCGCAACGCGGCCACGGCGAAGGCGAGCCTCTTGGCGAAGAAGGGCGGCCACGTCAGCGAAACGCCTGCCACCGCGTGGCTGCGCCGGCAGGGGGTGGCGTTCACGGAACACGTCTACGACTACGTTGAGCATGGCGGCACCGCCGAATCGGCGCGTCAGCTCGGCGTGGCCGAACACGAGGTGATCAAGACGCTGGTCATGCAGAACGAGCGTGGCGAGCCGCTGATCGTGCTGATGCACGGCGACAAAATCGTCAGCACGAAAAACCTGGCACGTGCAATTCGCGCCAAGAGCATCGAGCCGTGCACCGCGGGTGCTGCGCTGCGCCACAGCGGCTATCAAGTGGGCGGCACGTCGCCGTTCGGCACACGCAAGGAACTGCGAATCTTCGTCGAACGCAGTGTGCTTGCGCTGCCGCGCATCTTCATCAACGGCGGGCGGCGCGGTTACCTCGTGGGCATAGCGCCCAACGTGTTGCTCGATTCGTTGGGTGCGCAACCCGTCGACTGCGCGATTTAGCTGCCGCGACGTGCGGCGCGCGGCAGTGCAGGCAGAATACGCGAGGGCGCATGCCGAGCGCGGTGCTGCGCCCGCACCCCCATGCCTTACCTCAACCCTGTCCTTGCCACGCTGGCGGCTTACCTCATCGGATCGCTGTCGTTCGCGGTGATCGTGAGCCGCGCATTTGGCCTGGGCGACCCGCGCGACTACGGATCGGGCAACCCGGGGGCGACGAACGTGCTGCGCTCGGGCCACAAGCTTGCCGCGGGCCTGACCTTGCTGCTCGACGCGTTGAAGGGCTACGTTCCGGTGCTGCTGGTGCAGCTTTTCGGCGAACGCTTCGGCCTGGGCGCCGGCACCGCAGCCGCCGCCGGGCTCGCCGCATTTCTCGGTCACTTGTGGCCGGTGTTTTTCAGATTCCGCGGCGGCAAAGGCGTGGCGACCGCCGCCGGCGCGATCTTCGGCTTGAACCCGTTGCTCGGCGCCGCGACGCTGCTGACATGGATCGTCATCGCCGGGTTCTTTCGCTACTCGTCGCTCGCGGCGATCGTCAGCGCTGCATTTGCGCCGTTTTACCAGTTGCTGATCTGGGGTGGTGGCGCGACGGCGTTTTCGGTCACGCTCATGGGTCTGCTGCTGATCTGGCGCCACAGTGCGAACATACAGAAATTGTTCAAGGGCACAGAAAGCAAAATCGGGCAGGGCAAGACACTCGCGGCGCCGCCCGCCGTCATGCCACGCCACCCTCACAAGGCCGGCCACAAAGGAGGAAAGAAGAAATGACTCATGCCGTAAGGCGTTACCACGTCGGCGACCGCATGTCGGAGATGGCGATTCACAACGGCACGGTCTACCTGGCTGGGCAAATTGCGAGCGACGCCGCGCAAGACATTCGCGGCCAGACGACGCAGGTGCTCGCCGCCATCGACAAGCTGCTCCTGGAGGCGGGAACGGATCGCGCGCACATCTTGCGCTGCGAGATTTTTCTGGCCGACATGGCCGACTTCGACGGCATGAATTCGGTGTGGGACGACTGGGTCGAGCCGGGCGACGCACCGCCGCGCGCGACCGTGCAGGCGCGCCTGGCGCGGCCGCAGTGGAAAGTGGAGATGGTCGTCACGGCAGCGTTGCCCACCTGACGCGTGGACATCGCGCTGTTCGTCAAGGCGATGCTGATGGGCATCGTCGAAGGCCTTACCGAGTTCTTGCCGATCTCCAGCACCGGGCACCTGATCCTCGCCGGCTCACTGCTCGGGTTTCACGACGACAAGAGCAAGGTCTTCGACATCGCGATCCAGACCGGCGCCATCGTCGCCGTGATCATCGTCTACTGGCAAAAGCTGCGCGCCACGATGCTCGGCCTGGGCAACGACGCGAAGGCGCGGCGCTTTGCTCTCAACGTCGGCATCGCCTTTGTTCCCGCGGTCGTGTTGGGCCTGCTGTTCGGCAAGGCAATCCAGGCGCACCTGTTCACGCCGGTGGTCGTGGCCAGCACCTTCATCGTCGGCGGCTTCATCATCCTGTGGGCCGAAGGGCGGTCGAGCAAGGTGCGCATCGAGTCCGTCGACGACATGACGCCGTGGGATGCGTTGAAGGTCGGCCTGGTGCAGTGCTTCGCGATGATCCCCGGCACGAGCCGCTCGGGGGCGACCATCATCGGCGGCATGTTGCTCGGCCTCTCCCGGCGCTGCGCGACCGACTTCAGCTTTTATCTCGCCATCCCCACGCTTGTCGGCGCGGGGGGCTACAGCTTGTACAAGGAGCGTGCGCTGTTGTCGGCGGCGGACATCCCGCTGTTCAGCGTCGGCCTCATGTTCAGTTTTTTGTCGGCGTGGGTGTGCGTGCGCTGGCTGCTGCGCTACATCTCGAGCCACGACTTCAAGCCGTTCGCCTGGTACCGCATCGCCTTTGGCATCGTGGTGCTCGTGACCGCCCACACCGGCGTTGTGCATTGGGCGGAGTGAACCTGGCCTAGACCTTCTCGAACACGAGATCCCACACACCGTGGCCGAGCCTCAGGCCGCGATTCTCGAATTTCGTGAGCGGCCGGTAGCTGGGGCGCTCGGCATAACCTGGCGCCGTATTGCGCAGCTGCGGCTGCTGCGTCAGGACCTCGAGCATTTGCTCTGCGTACGGCTGCCAATCGGTTGCGCAGTGCAGGCGGCCCCCGATGCGCAGCCGGCTCGCGAGCAGCGTCACGAACTCCGCCTGGATGAGGCGGCGTTTGTTGTGCTTTTTCTTGTGCCACGGGTCGGGGAAGAACACCTGAACTCCCGCCAGCGATTCAGGCGCGACCATGTCGCGCAGCACCTCGACGGCGTCGTGTTGCACCAGGCGCAAATTCGTCAGTGCGAGTTCGCCGATGCGCTTGAGCAGTGCGCCCACGCCCGGCGGATGCACTTCGACGCCGACGAAGTCGGTGTCGGGCAGCGCCTGCGCGATCGACGCCGTCGCGTCGCCCATGCCGAAGCCGATCTCCAGAATCCGCGGTGCGCTGCGGCCGAACGCGGCATCGAAGTCGCAAGGGGATGCGCTGAAGGGCAAGATGAAGCGGGGCCCGAGCGTCTGCAGCGCGCGCGTCTGGCCCGGGCCCATGCGACCCGCGCGCAGAACGAAGCTGCGAATGGGCGGGTGCGCAGTGAGGG
>JBEBHW010000686.1:0-2607 GCA_040081145.1 Burkholderiaceae bacterium | reverse complement strand
GCGGGCAATTTCGCGGCAGCGCGAACGTCCGCATCCGACGCGGCGTTCGGGCCTGTGCATCGTTTGCTCGAGGGCTTGCGCCTGAAGGTCAATTCAGCGTATGAAACGCTCGCGCGCGACATCGATGCGGGCCGGAGTGCGCCCGCCCACGAACGCCCGCCCGGCCTGGCTGCGGCGACACGGGGTCTGCAGAACCTGGCGCAACGCTACCGCTTCGGCGCCGCCGACCCGGCGGAACGCCGCGACGACGGTTTGCTCGCCAAAGTGCGTGCGCCGCTGTTCGTCTTCATCCTCGCCGAGGAGCTGACTCGGCCCTTCCTGCCCGGCTACATCAAGAGCCTGCTCGTCCCGATTCCCTGGCTCTCGCCGGCGGTCGTGGTCGGCCTGCCGATCGTGCTGTTCATGCTCATCGTCGCACTCGCCCAGCCGTTCCTCGGTGCCTACAGCCAACGCGTCGGCCCGCGCCACGCGATGCTCATCGGCGCCGGCACGGCCGCCTTCGGCTTCGTTGCGAGTGCCTTCGCCGGGACGGTGCTCGACTTGCTGGTCTGGCGGTCGCTGTGCGCGATCGGCTACGCGATGGTGTTCGTCGCCGCCCAGGCGCATGTCCTGGAGCACTCGATCGGCGCGAGCCGGGCGCGCAGCTTCGCCTTGTTCATCGGCGCGATCATGGTCGCGTCGGTGTGCGGGCCGTCGATCGGCGGCATCCTGGCCGACAACATCGGCGAGCGCCTCACGCTGGGTGTGGCGGCGCTGCTCGCGCTGCTTTCGCTGGCGGCGATTGCGCAGTTGCCCGACCTGGTGGCCGCGAACCCGCAGGGCACACCGGCGCGCCCACCCACGTGGCGCGAGTTCGGCGCGCTGTTGTTGAACCGGCGCTTCATGACGCTCACCGGCTTGGCCGCGATCCCCGCCAAGGCGCTGCTCACCGGCATGTGTTTTTATCTCGTGCCGCTTTACCTGCTCGACCTGGGGAGCTCGCAGTCGGTCGTGGGGCGGATTCTGATGGTTTACGCCGTCATGATGGTGCTGGGCACCCCCATCGCCGCGGCCCTGGCGACGACGCGCGAGCGCATGGAAAACCTGGTGTGTGCAGGCCTGTTCATTTCGGGCTCGGGGGGCTTGCTGCTGCTGTTTGGCGGCGGCGCGCTCTGGGTCTTCGCTGCCATCTTTCTCGTCGGCCTGGGCCAGTCGCTGTCCATCGCTGCACAAAGCGCGCTGGTGCGCGAACACTGCGAGACCGAAGTCGCCGCATTGGGCGAGCCCTCGGTGTACGGCGTGTACCGCCTTCTCGAGCGCTTCGGCAATGCGCTGGGCCCCCTGCTCGCCGCCGCACTGGTGCTCACGGTCGGCTATCGCGACGCCTTTGTCTGGGGCGGCGCCGCAGTGGCCCTGTGCGGCGTCTTCTTCATGCTGGCCACACGCCGTCCCGCCGACCCCGCACTGGCGAGTGCCGAAACCTGATTCACCCAAACCCCAGGGAGCTTGACCATGATCGAACACCTCTCGCGCCGCCAGTGGCTCGCCGCCGCCATGGCTGCTGCGCTGCCCGCCGGCGTGGCCGCACAGCAGGAAGCGGCGAAGACTCCCGGCGCGGCGCGCCGCAGCTCCGACCGGCCGTATCGGATCTACGCGATCACGTTTCGCGGCATGACGGATGTCGAAAAAGGTTTCGCCGAATTCTTCGCCTCGCGCAAGATCCCGGTGCAAATCACCTACCGCGACCTGAATCGCGACCCCACGCGAATGGCCGGCTTCCTCGACGAGATCCGCGCCACGCGGCCGGACCTGATCTACACCTGGGGCACGTCGGTGACGCTGGGCGTGATCGGCGCTCACGACGCTGTCAAGCCCGGCCAGCACATCAGCGACATTCCGGTCGTGTTCACCCTGGTCGCGTCACCGGCACTGGCCAAGATCATCCCCGAAGGCGCCGGGGCGACACGGCGCAACGTCACCGGCGTCGTGCACGTCGCGCCGGTCGCGGCGCAACTCCAGGCGATGGCGGCGTACCGCCCGTTTCAGACGCTGGGCGTGCTCTACACACCCACGGAACAGAACTCGGTCGTCGTGCTCGAGGAAATCCGCAAACTCGGCCGCGAGCGCAAGTTCGACACCGTGGAGCGCACTTTCCGCCTGGACGCGAACCGCAAGGTCAGCGCCGAAGGCGCAGCCGATCTGGTGCGCGAACTCAAGGAAGCCAAGGCGCAGTGGCTCTATCTGCCGCCCGACAGCTTTCTCGGCACCCTGGCCCACGAGATCATCATTCCGACGGCGATGGACGTGGGCCTGCCGACGTTCGCCTCGACGGAACAGTTGATGCAGGCCGGCGCCTTGTCGGGCCTGGTGAGCCGCTACTACGCGGTCGGCGAGTTCACCGCGCACAAGGCCGAGCAAATCCTCGCGGGCAAGCAGCGCGCCGAGGCGGTCCCGATCGAAACGCTGAAGCGCTTTTCCTACCAGATCCGCATCAGCGCCGCGGAGCGGCTGAAGCTGCCGCCGCCGCTGCCGATGTTCAACTACGCCGAGATCCTCACCGACACGCCGGCGGCGCAGTAGCGCGGCCGCGCACCGCGCAGCGCGCTGCGCACGCGTCGCTGAGCCGAC
>JBEBHW010000685.1:0-2617 GCA_040081145.1 Burkholderiaceae bacterium | reverse complement strand
GCCCGGGCCAGCTTCGCCCAGTCCTGGGATCGCGCCAGCGGCTGCGTGAACATCACCGCGATCGCGGGTGCGCCGTCGAACAATCGCGCCTTGCAGTCGGCGAGCGCAAACGGCTGCGCCTGGCCGACGTCGACGCGACTCGGCACGCTGCTGCGTGTGTAGACACGCCAGCCCGCGTAGGCGAGGGCTGCGATCAGCAGGGCGGCCAGGCCGCCGAGAGTCAACTTGGTGCGCAGTGTCATGGTGTGGGTGCAAGCCGGCGATGAATAAGCATCGCACGCCTTTGTGAAGGCGATGTGGAGAAGGAGGGTCGATTGTGAAGTCGGCGTGAAGCGGGCGAGATGGCGCACAGCGGCGCGGCAGCGATGCGCCGCCGCCTGGCCTGCGCCTGATAGGCTTGGCATTCACGCCATTGCCCCGCACTCTCCCATGCCCCTGCCCGCGCCCACTTGCGAACGCCAAGCGTCGCACCGCCGCTCGATCGCCATCCAGTCCTACGCCCGCGCCGATGGGTTGTGGGACATCGAAGGCCAGCTCACCGACGTCTGGCCCGAGCCGGTCAGAAAGGCCGGCGGCCTGCTGCCCGGCGGCGCGCCGATGCACTCGATGTGGCTGCGCCTGACGGTGGACCGCAGCGCGACCATCGTCGCAGCAGTGGCAGTCACCGACGCCGGGCCGTACGACGCCGCGTGCGGCTCGATCGCGCCCGACTACGCCAAGCTCGTGGGCGTGAAGGTCGCCGGCGGCTACCGCGACACGATCCGGCGCCTGTTCGGCCGCACCGCCGGCTGCACCCACATCAATGAACTCGCCGGCGCGATGGGCAGCGCCGCGCTGCAGGCGTTGTGGACCGAGATGACGCAGAACGCGCAGACAAAGCCGTTCAGCATCGACGGCTGCCACGCGCTGAAGGCGTCGGGGCCGCAGGTGGCGAAGTTTTTTCCGCGCTGGTACCGGGCTGAGGGTGATGGGGGTTGACTGAAGGGGACAGCGTGCCGCGGATTCTCGGCACGATGCCGACAGTGAGTGCTGCGGTTCGGCAGCCCAGCGCTACTCGAGAAAGTCTAGATTGTTCCGCGCGCGCCACTGCTGAGGGTCAAGCCGCAAGGCCTGACGGTAGGCCCGTTTGGCGCCCTGCACATCGCCCGCCTGCTGCCTGGCGTATCCGAGGTTGTTCCAGACTCTCGGCTTGTCTGGTGACGCCTGGCTGGTGTGCTCCCACAGCGCGACCTCGGACCGATAGTCGTGGTTGCGCATGAGCGTTGTCGAGGCCAACAGCCCCAGCAGCAGCGCGATTCCGACCCTCCCTACCCAGCCGCGATGCGCGTGCAGCCGCGCCAGCAGCAAGGCAACAATCAACGCAGGCCCGATCAAGGCCAAGTACAACTGCCTGTCGTTGGCGACATCGGCGCGTGGCAGGACGGAGTTGGTCGGGATCAGCCAGATGACGAACCACAGGACACAGAAGCCGAACCCGCGAGAACCCGGGAATCGACGCCATGCCCAGAGCGCCGCCACGAGCAAGCCGGCCAGCGCCGCGGCCTTCACAGCAAGGTCCGGTGCAAACGCCTTGACCACAGGCAAATCCGGATCGATGTTCAGCGCGAGCCCGAGCAACGGGCGGGTGATGAGATAGAAGACGCCGTTCACTTGGGTGAGCAGGTTCTCGGCCGGCGAGCGGATTTGCAGGCTCGCATCGAGCAGCCGCGCATACGCCGGGACCCACAGAACCGAGCCGGCAAAGCCGAGCAGCACGGCCCAATGCCAAGCCGTGCGCGCCAAGAATGCGCGCCAGCCAAAGCCCTTGCGCAGCGTTTCGCACAAGAGCAAGGCGAGCGGCAGCACCCAGGCGTTTTCTTTCACCGCGAGCGCGGCAACGAAGAAGGCGGCGCTGGCGACACGCCACGCGGCCGGCCGCACACCGTCTTCCCCTTGGAGATAGGCCCACACCGAAGCCAGCGCGAACAGCGCCATCAGCGACACCGAACGTCCGCTGATGTAGGTGACGGCTTCGGTTTGTGCAGGGTGCAGCGCGAATATCAACGCGGCGATGCAAGCGACGCTCGGCACATCGCCGGCGCCGATGCCCAGCCGTGGCGCAAGCCTGCTCAGCAAGTGAAACACAAGCAGCGTGTTCGCCGCGTGCACGGCCACGTTCACCGCATGAAAACCCACGGCTCGCGCGTCGATCGCCCAGTTCGCCGCATAGCTCAACTTCAGCAGTGGCCTGATCCCCGGCATGCCCTGCCACCAGGCGCCCAGCGAGTGCACGCCTGGCGAATCGACGATCACGTTGTAGTCGTCGAACTGGAACGCACCGGCCAGCGAGTTGGCGTAGGCCAGCAGTACCGCCAGCACGAGCCACGCCGGCGCTGCCGCGCTACGGCTTGCGCGACTTGGCGGCATGCTCGAAGGCACGGTCCAGCGCGGCGTGCGCCTCCCACCAGCGGTTCGGCGCGTTGAGCAGCACCAGCAGCACCCGCACCCCGCCACGTTCGGCCAGCGCAATCAAGCACTTGCCGGCTTTGGGCGTGTAGCCCGACTTCACGCCGATGGCGTCCGCGTGACGCCCCATCAGTTCATTGCCGTTGCGCAAGTCGAAGCTGCGCGTGCCGTC
>JBEBHW010000684.1:0-2618 GCA_040081145.1 Burkholderiaceae bacterium | reverse complement strand
AGCATCACGGTCAAGCTGATCAACCCCATCGCGATGGAAGAGGGCCTGCGCTTTGCGATCCGCGAGGGCGGGCGCACCGTGGGCGCGGGCGTGGTGGCGAAGATCATCGAATAGTTCGGCAATTGTTTTGACAAACCGGGGGCGCCCGACCCGGTTTGAATCAACCCCCGCGATCAACAGATCGCATCGCTCTTTGAAGGACCTGCGTCATGCAAAAGCAAAAAATTCGAATCCGCCTGAAGGCGTTCGACTACAAGCTGATCGATCAATCGGCGTTAGAGATCGTCGACACCGCCAAGCGCACCGGCGCGATCGTCAAGGGCCCGGTGCCCCTGCCCACGCGCATGCAGCGTTTCGACATTCTTCGTTCGCCGCACGTGAACAAGACATCGCGCGACCAGTTCGAGATTCGCACGCACCAACGGCTGATGGACATCGTCGACCCGACCGACAAGACGGTCGACGCGCTGATGAAACTCGACTTACCTGCCGGCGTGGACGTGGAGATCAAGCTGCAGTAACGCCGCAAGGCGCTTGCGCGGCGTATCACTGCTGCTACACTCGCAGGCTTTTCCGACGGCCCATTGCGCTTGCGCGACGGGACGGAATTATCCAGCCCGGCCAATCGATGTCGGGCGTGTGCAACAAAGGCTGACCTCCTTGCGGAGGCGCGGCTGGAGAAAAACCATGACAGCAGCAAGCGCAGCTGAGCGCCTCGGTTTGCTGGGACGCAAGGTGGGCATGATGCGCATCTTCACGGACGATGGCAGCGCCATTCCCGTGACGGTGTTGGACGTGTCCGACAACCGAATCGCCCAGGTTAAGACTGAACAGACCGACGGCTACAACGCCCTCCAGGTCGTGTTCGGTTCACGCAAGGCCTCCCGCGTCACGAAACCCGCAGGCGGGCACTTGGCCAAGGCGGGCGTGCAAGCCGGCGAGGCGATGAAAGAGTTTCGCGTTCCCGCAGATGTGCTCGCCGGCTACAAGCTTGGCTCACAAGTGCCGGTGGGCGTGTTTGCGGTGGGCCAGATGGTCGATGTGCAAGGCACGTCGATCGGCAAGGGCTTCACCGGAACGATCAAGCGCCACAACTTCAAGTCGCAACGCGCGTCGCACGGCAACAGCCGCTCGCACAACGTGCCCGGTTCGATCTCGATGGCGCAGGACCCGGGTCGCGTGTTTCCGGGCAAGAAGATGTCGGGGCATCGCGGCGACGTGACGTGCACGGTGCAAAACCTCGACATCATCCGCATCGACGAAGCGCGCCAGTTGTTGCTCGTTCGCGGCGCTGTGCCGGGTGCGAAAAACGGCCACGTCGTGGTGCGCCCGGCGGTGAAGGCCGGTCCGAAGGCGGCCGTCTCGAAGACAGGAGCCAAGTGATGCAGCTCGAGCTCCTCAATGAACAAGGCCAGGCGACCGAAAAGGTCGACGCGCCGGACACGGTTTTCGCGCGCGACTACAACGAAGCGCTCGTGCACCAGATCGTCGTCGCTTTCCAGGCGAATGCGCGCCAGGGAACGCGCGCTCAGCTGGACCGCGCCGAAGTCAAACACTCGACGAAAAAGCCGTGGCGCCAAAAGGGCACCGGCCGTGCTCGCGCCGGCATGACCTCGTCGCCGCTGTGGCGTGGCGGCGGACGGATTTTCCCGAACAGCCCGGAAGAGAACTTCACGCACAAGGTGAACAAGAAGATGTACCGCGCCGGCATGGCGGCGATCTTCTCGCAGCTGGCGCGCGATGGGCGTCTGGCGGTGGTCGATTCAATGAAGGTCGACTCGCCAAAGACGAAGCTGCTCGCCGCGAAGCTGAAGGCGATGGGGCTGGACTCGGTTCTCGTGATCTGCGATGAGGTTGACGACAACCTGCTGATGGCCTCGCGCAACCTGGCCAACGTGTTGATCGTCGAGCCGCGTTACGCGGATCCGCTGTCGCTGGTCTTCTACAAGAAAGTCTTGATGACCAAGGCGGCGATGGCGCAAATCAAGGAGATGCTGTCATGAGCGCGGCAACAGCCACCAAAGCCAAGTACGACGAAGGGCGCCTGGCGCAAGTGCTGGTCGCGCCCATCGTCTCGGAGAAGGCAACTTACATCAGCGAAAAGCGCAACCAGATCACTTTCAAGGTGCTGCGCGGCGCGACCAAGCCGGAGATCAAGGCGGCGGTCGAGTTGATGTTCAAGGTTGAAGTTGTCGGCGTCCAGACCGTCATCCAAAAGGGCAAAGTCAAGAAGTTCGGCCGCTCCATCGGCCGGCGCGACCACGTCAAGAAGGCCTACGTGTCGCTCAAAGAAGGCCAGCAAATCAATATCGGCGGGGAGGCTGCGTAATGGCCATCGTCAAAGTCAAACCCACATCACCCGGGCGGCGCGCCCTGGTCAAAGTGGTGCACGCGCATCTGTACAAGGGCCGGCCCGAAGCGTCGCTGGTCGAGCCGCAGATGCAGAACTCCGGCCGCAACAACAACGGCCACATCACGATTCGCCACAAGGGCGGGGGCCACAAGCACCACTACCGCGTCGTCGATTTCGTGCGCAACAAGGATGCGATTCCGGCGAAGGTGGAGCGCATCGAGTACGACCCGAACCGCACCGCGCACATCGCGCTCGTGTGTTACGC
>JBEBHW010000683.1:0-2619 GCA_040081145.1 Burkholderiaceae bacterium | reverse complement strand
TGCCAATCGGCCATACGCCTCAACAAGCGCATCTGGAAATTGCGCTGGATGGCTTTGGAAACTTCAAGCGTGCACAGGTCGTACCCAAGGTGGAAACTGTGATCCCGGCGACGGAGAAGTCAGCCAATCGCACCGTGGGTGAGGCGGCTCATCCGCTTGCCGACAAGGTGCAGTACGTCGCAGAGGACTACCCCGAGTTCGGTGGCAAGAAGAAGGGCTATTTCCCGGGCTACCTGAAGCAGCTGGAGGCATGGTGTGTTTCGTCGAATTCACACCCAAAGGCACAGGCCGTGCTCGACTACGTGCGCAAGGGGACAGTCGTCAAAGACCTGGTGGAGCGGCAGGTGCTGATTGCACGAAACGGTGTCCTTCTGACGAACTGGGACGGTGATGGTCCCGAACCATCGATCTTCAAGCAACTCACGGCCAAGAAGGACGGTGACGAGAAAAGCAAAGACCAAGGAGATGCACTTATCCGGTGGGTTGTGGAAACAGCACCCGGTGATCCAGCGACCGACACATGGACGGATCGATCGCTCCACCTAGCATGGGAAAACTTCTACGCCAGCCAGCAGACCCGGCGCGGAACCTGCGCAGTCACAGGGTCGCTGGAGTCACTAATGGCAAGCCAGCACCCTGCGAAGTTGCGAAATGCCGCCGACAAAGCGAAATTGCTGTCGTCGAACGACACCAGTGGCTATACATTCCGCGGCCGCTTCCATGATGCAGATGAAGCGCTCTCCGTAGGGTTTGATGTCACGCAAAAGGCCCATATCGCGCTAAGTTGGCTCATTCGCCGCCAAAGCTACCGGCATGCAGAACAAGTCATTGTCAGTTGGTCAGTGGGCGGCGAAGAAATACCTGACCCCTTCATGGACTCGCTAAGACTGACAACGGCCTTGGATCTTCCAGCCGCCACAGGCCCGGCAGACACGGCCCAAGCCTTTGCCCTGAGGTTGAAGCGATCCTTGGCCGGCTACGGCTCAAAGCTCGAGCCTGGCGGCGACATTGTTGTCATGGGGCTGGATTCCACGAGCGGCATGCAAGGCCGCATGGCGATCTCGTACTACCGTGAGTTGAAGGGCTCCGAATTCCTTGAGCGCATCGAAGCGTGGCACACGAAGGTGGCGTGGCACCAGAACTTCGGGAAGGACAGCCACTTCATCGGTGCACCGGCACCCAGGGATATCGTCGAAGCCGCA
Source organism: Burkholderiaceae bacterium (assembly GCA_040081145.1). GTDB lineage: Bacteria > Pseudomonadota > Gammaproteobacteria > Burkholderiales > Burkholderiaceae_C > JAEMQF01. The sequence continues at coordinate 1,417 of JBEBHW010000683.1, read as the reverse complement.
TTCAGCAGGCGAGTGGATGACAGGCTCCTCAAATCCACCATCGAGCGATTGCTTCCCTGCATCGTTGATGGGCAAACAATTCCACATGATCTTGTTCTGGCGACATCACGTCGTGCAAGCAACCGCACCACGTTCAAACCCAATGAACGCTGGGAATGGGAGAAGTGCCTGGGCATCGCCTGCGCACTGTTCAAGGGCTATCACACGGAAAGGAACTATCAAATGGCACTGGAACGGGATCGAACCACGCGCGACTACTTGTATGGCCGCTTGCTGGCCATTGCAGAGAACATCGAGAGGTCGGCCCTGCTGGTTGCCGACGAGAAGCGCGACACTGGCGCGGCAAGATTGATGCAGCGCTTCTCCGACAGGCCGTTTTCGACCTGGAGAACGATTGAAGTCTCATTGGCCCCCTACAAGGCACGGCTGCGCTCTCAACGCGGGCCACTCCTGTTCAAGCGCGAACAACTGCTCGACGACACCATGGCCAAGTTCCAGGCCGATGACTTTGTGAACGACGGTCCACTGACGGGTGAGTTTCTTCTCGGCTATCACTGCCAGCGCCAGGAGCTGAGACCACCCAAACCGAGTACCGAAGTCCCTGGCGCCGACGACAGCACTCCCGACACAGACGAGTAACCGAGGAACTGCCATATGACCATCCTGAAGAACAAGATCGACTTCGCCGTCATCTTTCGCGTCACCAAAGCGAATCCGAACGGCGACCCACTGAATGGCAATCGCCCGCGCATCGACTTTGCCGGGCACGGTGAAGTCACCGACGTTTGCCTCAAGCGCAAAGCGCGCGACCGGCTCCTCGACCGATTCGAGGCGCTCGACGCACCGTTGCGTGCCGGGCAGGCGATTTTTGTTCAATCGGACGAACATCGCGTCGATGACGCCAAGAACCTGCGCATGCGCGCCGAAAAGGTGCTTACAACCGACGTCATGAAAAGCAGGGACGGCGCTGTCAAAGCTGCCTGCGCGGAATGGTTCGACGTGCGCTCCTTCGGACAGGTTTTTCCGTTCAAGGCCAAGAAGGGCAAGAAGGGCAAAGGTGACGACGCCGACGCAGCAAGCGAACAGGACTCCGACGGTGTGTCGATCCCGGTGCGGGGCCCAGTCACGATTCAATCTGCGTTCAGCGTGGAACGCATCGATATAGAAAGCATGCAGATCGTGAAGAGCACCAGCCTTGAAGGCGACGGCGAAAAGCGCCAGTCCGATCAGATGGGCATGAAGCACCGAATTGACAGCGGCGTTTACGTCACCTTCGGCAGCATCAACCCGCAGCTCGCCGAGAGAACTGGGTTTAGCGACGCCGATGCGGCGATCTTGAAATCAATCTTGCCCAAGTTGTTCCAGAACGATGCCTCGTCAGCCCGACCAGACGGCAGCATGGAAGTGCTCAAGGTGG
>JBEBHW010000682.1:0-2627 GCA_040081145.1 Burkholderiaceae bacterium | reverse complement strand
CCACGGCCACCACGGTGAGGGATTCGGAATGTCGCGGGGCTACTCGGGGTTGGCGACGCGCCTCGAGACGCTCGCGGTTCGCTTCGACTCGAGCACTGGCGCGGTGAATGCCTCGCCCGCAGCTGCTCCAGCTTCGACGACAGTCGAGCCCGCGGTGGAGCCCGCCCCGGTTCCGTCCACCACTCCCGCGCCCGCCGCCACGCCTGCGACGCCGGTGTCATCCAGCCCCTTGTCGCAAGCTTTCGACGCGATGATGAGCGTGCTGCGCTCGATCAACCCGAACGCACCTTCTGCCGGCTCGGCATCGCCGACTCTGGCGAGCTTCCTGCACAGCCTGGCGCGCGGTCTGAACGCCGATCGCGCGGCGCCCACGATGTCCGGTGTCGGGATCGTGATCAACATTACCGCGTAAGGCGCGCCGCCCTTGGGCTCTCGAGCCCCGTGATGCGTTCAGATGTGAAACCAGGCCAGTCCGCCCAGGATTGAGCCGACCGCACTCAGGCCGTACACGCCATATTGCAAACCCTTGCTCTTCGTGAGCAAGGCGATTGCCGCCATCGCGATGGCGATTTGCAATGCCGTCGTCGCCTGCGCCCAGCGGTGGTGCTGGTGAATCTGCTCGTCGCTCTGTTTGTCCCAGGCGGTCGAATCATCCTCCAGCTTCTTCGCCGCGAGCATGATCTCGGCTTTCTCGACCTTGTAGCGCTTCACCTCTTCGACGTAGAAGGTCTTGCGCGATTCGGGCGCAAGTTCGACGGCAAGCTCCGCCAGGTTCTGTTTGCTGCTCTTGGCCTGGTAGTAGTTCCACTGGTTCGACGCTTCGGTTTTTTTGATCGCCGCGTTGTTCTTGAACAGGCCGGCATTCGCCTGGGTGGCGCCCCCCTGGTAAGCGAACAATGCGCCGATCGTCGCGATGATCGCCGTCGTGACCGCGAGCCTTCCGGCAAACCCTTCCGGTTCGTGCTGGGCCGCGTGCTCCAGTTCATGATCGTGCGGGCCGTGCACGTGAAAGCCGCCTTCCGACATTTTTTCAATCTCCTGTTTTTCTTGCGTAGGTGACGTAGGTGAACTTCAAACCGCCATTGTCTGGGCCGGCCTCGCGCGAGACCTCGACGAATTGGCTTTTGTCCCAGGCCGGGAAGAACACGTCGCCGGGGAAATCTGCGTCGATTTCGGTGAGGATCAATTGATCGGCAATCGGCAGCGCCTGCGCGTAGGCCTCTGCACCACCGATCACAAAGACCTTGGGCGATCCCGCTGTCAGCGCCAACGCCGCCTTCAGTGAGGGCGCTGCCTCCGCCCCTGGCGCTTGCCAATGCGGGTCACGCGTCAGAACGATGCTGCGCCGCCCGGGCAAGGGTCTGCCGATCGACTCCCAGGTCTTGCGGCCCATGAGGATGGCGCTGCCCACCGTCAAGCGTTTGAAGCGCGGCAGGTCGCCTTCCAGGTGAACCAGCAGGGCGTTGTCTTTGCCGATGGCGCCGTTGCGCGCCACCGCGGCGATCAAGGCGAGCTTGGGGCGAGGCATGCGCAGGATTGTGGCAGCGTGGCTGCGACGGGCCGCCCGTTCGGGTGGAGGTCGTCACGCAGCACTGGGCTCGCGCGCGGCCTCTTCCCCCTTGGCAATGTGTTCGCGCATGAGGCGCTGCGCCTGCCTTGCATCGCGCGCCAGCAACGCGGCCAGGATGTTCCGATGCTCGGTCAACGACGCCTCGACCCGCCCCTGCTTGAACAAGGAGTGGTGGCGGCTCAGTTTCATCACTTTGCGCAGGTCGGCGGCGACCTGTTTTCCCCAGCGGTTGTCGGCCAGGTCCAGCAGGTGCAGGTGAAAGCGTTCGTTGGCGGCGAAGAAGCGGTCCCGGTCGGCGGTGTTCGCCTCAAGTTCCCGGTGCAAGCCCTCCAGCTCGGCGAGTTGCTCGGCCGATGCCTCGCGCGCCACCTTCGCCGCAGCGTCGCCCTCCAACAAGGCGAGCAGGTGGAACACCTCGGTGAGGTCGCGCGCCGAGACCTCGGTGACGTAGGCGCCGCGGCGCAGTTTCATCGTGACCAGGCCCTCGCTGGCCAGCACCTTTAACGCCTCACGAAGGGGGGTGCGGCTGATGCCGAGTTCGAGGCACAAGGCCTGCTCATCGATCCAGCTGCCCGGGCCGAGCTGATGTTTCAGGATTCGCTGGCGCAGGTGCTCGGCAACGGTCTCATACAGCGCCGCCTCGGGCAGGCCGCGTTTCAGGGCCTTCCGAACGGCGGACGCCAAGCGTGGTTTGACGGCGGGGGAGACCATGAGCGAGAATATAATTCAATTTTGAATTACGACATGAGACTGGATTTCAGGGACGCACCCCGCCTCTGCACCCACTCGCCGCGAAGGACTCCGATGCCCGATCAATCCAGTGCACCCCACACGCCCTCCTTGACGGATTGGAAGCGGGCTGCGGCCAAATCGGCGCCGGGAGGCAGACTCGACGCTCTGACCTGGGTCAGTCCGGAAGGCATAGCCGTGAAGGCGCTTTACACGGCGGCCGACTTGCAGGGTCTGCCCCACGCGGACACGCTGCCCGGCTTCGCGCCCTTCGTGCGCGGGCCGCAGGCGACGATGTACGCGGTGCGGCCCTGGACGATCCGTCAGT
>JBEBHW010000681.1:0-2643 GCA_040081145.1 Burkholderiaceae bacterium | reverse complement strand
CGGGAATTCTTGCCCCAGCATCCAGCGTGAAATCGCCGCCACGGTAGGCGCTTCCATTCCGAGGTAACCGTGCGCGCTGAACGCCTCGCAGGGGTCGGAGCGCGCCGGGTCGCCGCCGCGAACGCTGATCAGCGGGTAGCTTGGCGAAAGCCGCTTCGCTTCCCAATAGGGAGTGACGGGGCAAGAATCGTCGACGTGGTGGACGAACAGCAGCGCCGACGGGATAGCCGCGTAGTCGAAGCCCGACAATCCCGCGCCGCCGCGGCTCGACTTGAACACCGACGACGTGAGTGCCACGCCGGCGACCTGCGCACCCAGCGCCGCACCCGCGTGCGCCGCCGAGACCGTGCCGCGGCTCGTGCCGACAAGAAACACGCGCGCGCCGGCAAAGCGCTTCTTCAGGTCGGCGACCACCGACGCCACGTCGCGCGCGTGCCTCGCGCTCGAGCGAAATCCGTCGGTCATCGATCCCACGTCCGACGGCACATCGATGACCGCCGTCGCGATGCCCTGCTCCATAAACAGTTTGCGCGAACGCACCAGGAAGTTCCCACCCGGCTTGGGAATGCCGCGCTGCTGCAAGCCCACCGCGCCGCCACTTCCGGCGAACAGGACCGCCGCGACCTTGACTTCGCGCGCGTCGTCCCGGCTGAGCAGGTAGGGCAGGACCGCGCCGCCTTCGCTCGGCAATTGAACGATTTCCTCGACGGGCGCGGCCTGGGCCGCTGCGCCGCACAGGGCGAGCGCCGCAAGCCACACGCCGGCGTGGGGAGCGCGACGCATCTTGGGAGAGTTCGATTGCATGGGTTGCGTGCGCGCCGAGCGCACGCGCACTTTAGCGCGCGCCGCGCAGCACCATTTCCACCGCCAACAGGAGCGCTGCGCGCGTTGCACCCAGATTCGCGACGCCCTGCCCGGCGATCTCATACGCGGTGCCGTGCGCTGGCGTGCAGATCGGGAACGGGAAGCCGCCGAGCAACGTGACGCCGCGGTCAAAGCCCATCAGCTTCATCGCGATCTGGCCTTGGTCGTGGTACATCGTCAGCACGGCGTCGAACGCGCCGCTGCGCGCGCGAACGAACACGGTGTCTGCTGGGTAAGGGCCCTCGGCGGGAATGCCGCGCTCGCGTGCCTTTTCCACTGCAGGGCCGATGACGTCGATTTCTTCGCGGCCGAAGTTGCCGCCGTCACCCGCGTGCGGATTCAGCCCGGCCACGGCGATTCTCGGAGGGTTGAAGCCCGCGGCGCGCAGCGAGTTGGCTGTCAGCTCCAACGCGTTGACGACGCCTTCGATCGTCAGCAACGAGGCAACTTGCGACAACGGCACGTGCGACGTGACGCGGGCGTTCCAGAGCCGATCCAGGATGTTGAACTCGGTTGCCGCGGTGTCGATGCCCAGCGTGTCGGCAGTGAAGCGGATTTCATCGTCGTAGCTCGGCAGCGCCAGGCGCATCGCTTGTTTGTTGAACGGCGTGAAGCACACCGCTTGCGCCCGGCCCGAGGCGACCAGCTTCAACGCATGGCCGTAGTTGGCGAGCGCGAACTGCCCGCCGGCTTTGGCGGCGACTGCGCGCTGAATCGTCGCCGGGTCGAGGTGCTTCAGATCGAGGAAGACGGGGCGCTTCCATGACGTGGGAATCGCATCGTCCGCGCCGACCGTGTCGACGTCGACTGTGACCCGAGCCACTGCGGCACCCGCATCGAAGACTCTGCGGTCGCCGATCACGATGATTCGCGCCGCGGCGCGAGCTTCGTCGAGCGCAACGATTTTGGCGGTCAACTCCGGGCTGATTCCCGCGGGGTCGCCCATGGCCAGGGCGACGAGGGGGCGGGGGTTGTTGGCGTTCAGTGCAGTCTCCTCGAACAGGGTGTCATGATGCAGCTGTGCCGGCTCACGGACCCACGGCAAGCCGCGGGATCCAGGTGGTGAGCACGGGCACGTAAGTGATGAGCAGCAGCGTCGCGATCAGCGGCACGTAATAGGGCAGCATCTCGCGCAGCACGTCTTTCATCGTGACTTTCGCGATGTCGGCGACGAGGAAGAGGGCCAGCCCCATCGGCGGCGTGAGCAGGCCGACCATCAGATTGAACACGACGACCATGCCCAGGTGCACCGGGTCCACGCCCGCGGCAACGAGCGGCTTGGCGATGATCGGCGCGATCACGAGGATGGCGGTCGTGCTGTCGAGAAACATGCCCACCACGAGCAGGAGCAGGTTCACGATCAGCAGCAGCGTGTACGGGTTGCTCGAGATCGACAGCATCAGCCCGGTGAGTTGCTGCGGCACCTGCTCGACCGAAAGAATCCAGCCGAACAGCGCAGCGACGGCGACGATCAGCAGGATTCCCGCCGACGCGCGAATCGTCTCGAACGCGGCGCTGACGATTCCCGCCCAGGTGAGTTCGCGGTAGAACAGGCTGCTGATGAGCATGGCGTAGAGCACCGTCACCGAGGCGATTTCGGTGGGCGTAAAAAAGCCCGCCAGCATGCCGGCGATCAATATCACCGGCGCCATGATCGCCGGGAACGCGGGTTTGAAGTCGCGCCACAACTCGGCGCGCGTCGGCCCGCGCGGCGCACGCGGATAGTTGCGCCGCTGCGCGAGCCAGCCCGTCATGAGCATCAGCATCGCCACGCACCTG
>JBEBHW010000049.1:0-11595 GCA_040081145.1 Burkholderiaceae bacterium | reverse complement strand
GCGCGGGCACGGCGACGCTTGGCCGCTGGTAAGGCGCGGGCGCAGCGCAGCCGAACAGCGCTGCGGCCAGCAGCGCGGCCAACACCCTTTGAAGAAGACAGCGAAACATCATTCGGCACTCAATGCAATGACGGGGTCCAGCGCGGCAGCGCGGCGCGCCGGCAAGAAACCGAACAGCAGACCGGTCAGAACCGCGCTGGCAAACGCCATCGCCACCGGAGGGGTCGAGAAGATCACCGGCCGCCCGAACTCGCCGGCGAGCCAGGCCGCCCCCAGCCCCGCAGCCACGCCCAGCGTGCCACCGACGCAGCAGACCACCAGCGCTTCCACGTTGAACTGCAGCATGATGTTGCGCATGCGTGCGCCGATCGCCATGCGCAGGCCGATTTCTCGCACGCGTTCGGTCACGCTGACGAGCATGATGTTCATCACGCCGATGCCGCCGACGAGCAACGAGATCGCCGCCACCGCGCCGAGCAACCAGGTCAGCGACTCCTGCGTCTGCTGCGCCGCATCGAGCACGTCGGCCATGTTGCGGATCTGAAAATCCTCGCGCCGGTGGCGCTCGGTGAGCACTTTCCTGATGAGATGCTGCGTCGCCTCGATCGCCGCGACGTCCTGCACCTGGACGATGATGGAGCGCACATGGCGTTTGCCGAACAGGCGCACGCGGCCGGTCGTGATCGGGATCAGCGCGACGTCGTCCATGTCGTTGCCGCTGCTCGTGGCGCCCTTCGGTGCCATCACGCCGAGCACCTGGAACGGCACGTTGTTGATGAGCACCTGGCGGCCCACGGGATTCACGCCGTTGGCGAACAGATTGTTCGCTACCGTCTGGCCGAGCACCGCCACGGGGGCGAAGCTGCGCACGTCGGCCTCCGAGAAGAAATTGCCGCTGCTCAAGGGCCAGTCGCGCGCCTGCGGGAACGCGGCGCTCGTGCTCGTGATGTTGGCGGCGTAGTCGCTGTCGCCCGCGCGCAGCGTCGCGCCGGCGCTGTATTCGGGCACCGCATGCGCGACGTTCTGCAGCTCCTCCAGCGCCTGCGCGTCTTCGGCAACCAGCGACGTCGCCTCGCCGCTGATGCGCACGCCGCGCGCCCCCGGGCGCACGATCAGCAGGTCGGTGCCCATCGCCTGGATGCGCTCGAGCACCGCTTGTTTGCTCCCGTCGCCGAGCGCGAGCATCGCAATCACCGAGGCGACGCCGATGACGATGCCGAGCAAGGTCAGCACCGACCGAAACAGGTTCGCATGCAAGGCGCGCAACGCCATGCGCACCGCCTCGAAGAATTCCGCCATTGACACCGTGGTGTCGCGCACACGCCGCGGTGGCACTCCGGTCTCGAGGCTCGAAGAAACGGCGCGCGCGGCAGAGTCGGCGACGATGCGCCCGTCCTTGATTTCAATGCGGCGCCGCGCCTGGCGTGCCAGCGCGTCGTCGTGCGTGACGAGGATGATGGTGTGGCCTTGCGCATTGAGTTCGTGCAGCAAGGCCATCACCTCGGCGCCGCTGCGGCTGTCGAGAGCGCCGGTCGGCTCGTCGGCGAGGATCAGGCGCCCGCCGTTCATGAGCGCGCGCGCGATGCACACGCGTTGTTGCTGGCCGCCCGAGAGCTGACCGGGCCGGTGCTCGAGCCGGTCCGCCAGGCCCAGTGTCGTGAGCAGTTCGCACGCGCGTTCGCGGCGCTGCGCCGCCCCGACGCCGGCGTACACGGCGGGGATCTCGACGTTTTCGGCAGCGCTCGCGTTGCCCAGCAAGTTGTAGCGCTGGAACACGAAACCCATGCTTTCGCGGCGCAGCATCGCCAGGCCGTCGGAATCGAGCGTCGTCACGTCTTCGCCGTCGAACCGGTAGCCGCCCGAGGTGGGCGTATCGAGGCAGCCGATCAGGTTCATCAAGGTCGTCTTGCCCGAACCCGACTGGCCGACGATGGCGACGAACTCGCCCTCGTGGATGTCGAGCGTGACGTCGGCCAGCACCGCTACGTCTTGTTCGGCCAGGCGATAGGTTTTACCGAGCCCGCGCAGCTGAATCAACGCCCTGCCCGCCTGGCCCGGCGCCGCACGGTGCTCGATCATGATTTGGCGCTGCGCCAGGTGGTCAGCTTGGTCTTCGCGCCCGTCGCCGCCGTGTCGACGACGACGCGTTCGCCCTCCGCCAGGCCGGAGAGCACCTGCACCTGCACCCGGTTCGCCACGCCGATCGAGACACGACGCTCTTCAACCCGACCGTCCTTGAGCACGAGCACCGCATCGCCTGCCGCCGGGCCGTCGCCAGGCGCTTCGGGCGACGGCGAATTGCGGCCACGCTGTTGTAGCGCCGAAACCGGGACCACGAGCGTGTCGGTCGCTCTGCCGGCGACGAACGACACCTGGGCACTCATCTGCGCCTTCAGCTCCTGTCCCTTGTTGTCGACGTCGAACAAGACGCTGTAAAGCACGACGTTGTTCACCGTTTCGGGCATCGGCAAGATTTGCCGAACCCGGCCCGGCCAGCGGCTTTGCGGCGTGCCGAGCGTGCTGAAGTGCAGCTCCATGCCGACCCGCAGGCGCACCACGTCGGCCTCGGAGACTTGCGTCACGACGGTCATCGTGTCCAGGTTTGCCAGGCGCAGCAGCACCGGTGCTTGCTGGCTCGCGTTGACGGTTTGGCCCTGCCGCACCGCCAGCGACACGACGGTTCCCGACATGGGGGCGACGATTCGCGTGTAGCTCAGGTTCGCCTCGTCGATGCGCAACGAGGCGCGCGTCTGGTCGGCCTGCGCGAGCAGCCCGGCGACCTGGGCCGCGGCAATGCGCACCGCGGCCTGGCTGGTCTCGACGGCGTCACGACTCACTGCGTCCTGCTTGAACATCTTCAGGTTGCGTTCGTGTTGCGCAAGCGCCAGGCTGTGCTGGGCACGTTTCTCGTCGAGTTGCGCTGCCAAATTGGCCAACGTGGCGCGCCCGGCTTCGACGCGCGCCGAGAACACGGTCGGGTCGATTTCGGCGATCAACGCCCCGGCCCGCACCGAATCGCCCACGTTCACGAGCAGGCGGCGCAACTGGCCCGAAACCTGCGTTCCCACGTCGACGAACTCGTGCGGCTGGATCGAGCCGAGCGCCGCGATCGTGTCTTCGATGCTGGCTCTGGTGACCGCGGTGCTGGGGAAATCGCGCACCGGCTCCTTGGAGGTGGCGCCGCGCCACGCGGCGACACCGCAAACGCCCAGCCCGAGCAGGGCGGTCAAGGTCAGGAAGCGTCGAGAAAAATCGGTTTTGCCGCGCCGGCGTCGCGTGGTGCCGGAAGACTTGCGTGCACTGCGGCGCGCCACGAGGGGGATTGAATCAGGCATGGTGCAGCTCGGGTGGAACGCGTTGCGGGGACACGGCAGGCCTACGAATGCCGATCGAGAGGTTGGCGTGCGGATCGCGTGTTGCCGGGGCTGTGGGCTGCGCCGGCGCGAGCGCCGCACGGCGCGACGCGTCTTCCAGCAGCTGCTGCAGAGTCTGCAAATTCGTGTCGCAGTCGAAGCGCTCGACGGCGGTTTCGCGCGCCTTTTTCCCCAAGCTCTCACCCAGGCGCGGCTCGACGAGCAAGCGCTGAATCGCATCGAACAGCTGGCTCGCGTCGCCGCTCGCGACGAGCCAGCCGCTCGAGGCATGCGTCACGCACTCTTCGGTGGCTGGGGTGCGCGCGGCGATGACCGGCATACCCATCGCCATGGCTTCGAGCAAACCGGGCGGGATGCCTGCGAGCGACGCGTGGGCCGCCACGCTCGGAACCTGAACGAAGATGGCAGCACGCGAGTAGCGCTCCATGAGCTTGCTGGCGCTCAGCGGCCCAACCAGGCGCACCCGATCGCGAAGGCCGCAGCGGTCAATTTGGGCCTGCAAACTTGGCAAGTCGTGCGCCGCGCCGACGACCTCGCAGCGCAGCACCGTACCGCCTTGCGCGAGCCTGCGACAGGCTTCGACCAGGGGCGCCATGTCCCATCGCGCACGCGCTTCGCCCACGGCGAGCAGCAGCGGCACGCTGGCGGGCCGGCTGCGCAGCTTCGGTGAATAGTGCCGGGAGTCCACGCTCGGGTAGACCCGGTGCACGGCAGCGCGCGGCGCGATCTCTTTGACGGCGCGCAGCGCAGTGTCGGTGGGCAGCAAGGTGAAGTGCGCCGCGCTCACAGACCGTTCAAGGGCACGGCGATTCGCGGCGTCGAGCGTCTGCGAGGCCAACGAAGTCGAAAAGCGCATCCCGCTGAGGCACGCCACGCTTTGCGCCAGCGACGCGCAGGCCAGGTCGCAGGCGTGCACGTGCACGATGCCGTCGCGCTGCAGCGTTTGCGTCAGGCGCACCGCAAGCGCAAACTCGGCCAGGCCCGCGCGATGGCGCAAGGCGGCGCTGGTCAGCGCGATCAGATAGCGCAGCGGCGCAGTCGCCAGCCGCTGCAGGTGCATGGCGACCTGGCGAAATGGCTGCGAGCGGCCCGCGTCCCGTGCCGAAGCGGCGTTGTCGGTTGCGGCGTCCAGCGCATAGAGCCGCGGCCGCAGGCCCAGTCGCTCGAGCCCGGCGATTGTTTCGGCCACGCCCGTCTCCCCCTCCGCCGTCGCGGCGGACCCGGGGAGCCGCGCGACTAGCAGGCCAATGTGCCGATTGAGGGCGAGATCGGGGTGCGCCATGCCTTCTCCATCGAAATGAAATTCGCCGGGCGTTCGCGCTGCACTGCGCTGGTCGTGGCGAGCGCCGGGGTGCGCCCCTTGCGCAGCACCTTGGTGTCCAGATCGAGCCACTCGAGCAGCGCTTGCGATACTTCGTTCAAGCCCATCATGGCGCTCAGATGGGCGCGTTCCTCACCGCGTGCGTGAGCTGCCAGCTCCTCTTGAATTGCGCCCATCAACAGCGCCGGGCTCAAGGTGCTCGGGTCGATTGCGCGCAGCAGCCCCAGGCCCGCCATGCGCTGCGCACGAATCGTTTGTTCGACGCCCGGCTGCGCACGCGGCACGACGACAGCGCGCTTGCGCAGCGTCAGGAGTTCGCACACCGTGTTGTAGCCCCCCATCGAGACGGCCACGTCGCACGCCGCCATGAGCGACATCATGTCGTCGCTGAAGCGCTGGAAACTCACGCCCGCCAGGCGCACGGCTGCGGATTCGATGGTCTCGCGCTGCGCGTCGGCCAACTCGGGGCCGCAGACGATATGGGTTCGGGGGCGCTTGTCGTCGGAAAGTGCCGCCAGCCCGTCGAGCGTCGCGCGCAGCATCGCAAAGCCGTCCTCGCCGCCGCCCGGCGTGACCAGGACGAGCGGCTCGCGCTCGTCCACGCCCAGTTCCGCGCGAACTGCGGCGCGGCTGCGCCGGCCGGGTGGGCGCGCGATGTAGCCGCAGTAGTGCACTTTCGCGCCGGCCAGTGCCGGAAACTGGTACTCGTGCTTGAGGTCAAAGACCTGCGGCGAACCGACCACGAGCACCTGGTCGTACCAGGCGCTCACTGCGTCGAAATAGCCTTTCTTGCGCCAGATCTGGGTCGTCGCCGCCGGGCTGTCGAGGATGTCGCGCAGCAACAGCACCAGGCGCGGCCGCAGGGCGCCCGTGGGCAGCCCTTCAAAGGCGGCGCACAGCTCGTCTTCGACGCCGAACGGCTTCTTGTCGACGAGCAGCAGGTCCGGCGCGAAGTCGGCGACTGCGCTGCGGATCAGGTTGGCGCGCAGCTTGACCGTGTGGTTCAGCGACAAGTCGAGGAACTTGGCGCCGTAGTGGCCTGCGGTATTGCGTGCCAGGCACGGCAGCTTCAGGTAGTCGACGCGTGGCGGAATGCGAAACGCGTGCAGCATCGGCGAGCCGGTGACGATCAGCACCGAGACCTCGGCGGAAGATTCGACAAGGTGCCGGGCGACTTCGAGCATGCGGCGGATGTTGCCCAGCCCAAAGGTATCGTGCGAGTAGATCAGGACCCGTTTCATCAAGGTGACTCCGTTCACCGCGGACGCGATTGCCGCAAATGACAGAGCCGTGAACGCTCGATGAAATACGAATTCCGAACAAATTCTTCAGCGAGCCAATGAAAACCGCCGGTGCGCAAGGCGCGCACCGGCGGTCAATGCGGAGCTGAATCTGGCTACGGGCAGGTCACGCCCCGAGGCGCCCCGCCAGTCACCGCAGCAAGAGGGTCGAGCTCGCGCATGCGCGTACCGCACAGCCGCGCCGTCGATCTCACGATTCGCGGCACAACCCTGTCTGGAGTCAGAAGCGGATCGGCTGAGATCAGCAACGCTGCGGTCGCCGAAACCCAGGGAGTGGCCATTGAGGTTCCACTCCAGGTTCCGAACCCGCCCCCCGGAACGCTGCTGGTCACTGCGTCGCCGGGCGCTGCCAGGTGCACCCATGAGCCGAAGTTGCTGAAGTCTGCGCGGCGATGCGCCTCGGTGCTGGCGCCTACCGCGATCAGGCCGTAAGCTCCCTCGCCGGCCGGGAATTCGCGCCGTTTGCTCGAATCGTTGCCGGCGGCCGCCACCAACACAGCGCCGCGCGAGTTCGCGCAGCGGCTCTTGTCGTCGCTGTAGCCGGGGTCCGAGAAATCAGCCTCAGGTTCGAGCGGATCGGCTGCGGCAACGATTGCACAACTCGCCAGGCGCGCAATCGTGTCCAGCAGTTCGGTGCGCTCGGGGCTGCCCAGGCTCATGTTGATGACGTGCGCGCCGTCGTCGGTGGCCGGATTGCCGTCGGGGTCGACGGCGTAGAGCAGCGCTTCGGCAAGCACCCAGGTATTGCCCTGACCTTGCGCATCGAGTACACGCAGCGGCATGATCTTCGCCCCAGGCGCAGCGGTGGCGACGATGCCCGCGACGTGTGTGCCGTGGCCGAAGCCTTTGTCGACGTTGTACGTTCCGACTTCGGCAGGCACCAGGTCGCCATCGACAAAGTCCTTGCCCACGAGCAATTTGCCGGCCAAAAGCGGATGCGTGAAGTCGACGCCGCTGTCGAGCACCGCGACCCGGACGCCTACGCCGGTCGACAGCGCGTGCACCTGCGGCAGGCGCAACGTGGCGGGGGCCCATTGGGCCGCATAGTCCGCCTGCGTGCCGATCGCAAAGACGCGGTTCTTGCGCGCTTCGGGGCTGGCGTTGATGGTATTTTCCTGCGCAATCAATACGCCCGGCTCGACGGCCAGCGCCTCGACGATGAGGTGCGCATCGGCGAGCGGACTGGTCGCCTTGAGCCTGTAGATCGGGCGCGTGCCGAACTGGCTCACTGTCGTCAGGCCGTACTTGCTCAGCAGCGGGGGCAACACGTCGGCGCGAAACAGCTTGACCAAAATTTCGCCACTCACCGCCTCCGCATCCGCCAGCCCGTGGCCCAGGCTGCTCACGGCGAGCAGGCAGACGGCAAGCGCCCTCACGAGGCAGCGGCTCGTTGTTGAAGCTTTTTGTTTGGTTTTCATGCGTTGTTCTCCAGGACCTACCAGCCGCCGAACAGGGTGAACGCGGCCCAGTAGTAGGGGTGCGGATGGTCGCGGCGAATCGCGACCTGGGCTTCGCGAAGCGCCGCCGCCGCAGGCAGGTCTCTGGCCAACGCGGCGTAGAAACAAGCCATGAACTGCGCCGTGATCTGGTCGTCCACCGGCCACAGGCTGGCGACAACGCGCGCCGCACCCGCCACCAGGAAAGCACGCACCAGGCCTACCATTTCGTCACCGGTGCCGTGGTCGGCCAAGGCGGTCTCGCAGGCGCTCAGTACCACCGTGCTGTGCGCAAGGCCCAAGGATTCGGCAGCCTCCACGGTCAACGCGCCGTCGTGCAGGTGCAGCGCCGAGAACATCGGGTTGTCCGCACGGAACTGAGCGTGACACGCAAAGTGGATGACGTCGGCGTGCGGCGCCAGGCTGCGCAGATTGCCCAGAGTCGCCTCGCCGTCGATGAGGGTTCGCGCGCTCGGAAACATGCCTGCCACGAACTTCGCTTCGGCCGCGGCGTGCTGCAGACGCGAGGACTCGCCAAACACCAGCGCAGTGCGCGCCGCTTTGGGCTGGCAGCGCAGGCCATGCAAGGCGACGCGCGCGCTCGGAACGACGGCCAGCTCGATCTCGCTGGACGCCGTGCCGTGTGCGCCGACCAGCGCAGCAAAAGGCAGTGAGCCGAGCGACCCGTGCGGCACGACGAGCACACGCCGGACCTGGGTCAGCGCGAGCGCCAACGGTGCCCAGATGAGGTCGTGGACGCGCTGTAACCTCAGTCCGGCGCGGGAAGTCAGAGTTTCCAGGTGCTTGGTGACCCGGGTCTTGCCGCTGCGCAGGCTTTCGATCTGGAAACGCGCCGATCGCACGGCCTCTGCAACGTCGGGCCAGTGCGCAAGGCGGCGCAATACGCGCACGCCACCGGGCGTGACGATCGCGGCGAACAACTCATCGTCGAGCACACCGTATTCGACCAAGGCTTCGTGTTCTCGCATCACCTGGCACAGCGCCTGGCAATCAAAGGCTTGCTCTGCATCGTCACTGCGCCCGGCGTCGCCGCCGGCCAGGCGTTGGCGGCGCGCGCGCTCCAACAAATCAAGTTCGGTGCGGCGCACTTCGTCGACCAGCGTGCCCACCGGCTCGCCTTCGTCTTGCAGGCGCTGCACGCGGCGGTAGAGCCAGTTCAGACGAGTGCGCTGGGCCTTGCAGGATGGATCGTCGGTGTCTTCGGCGCCCGGCTTCGCGATGCGCTCGCCCAGGGCGCGCGCGCGGTACTGTTCTTGCCGCTCCAGGACGGCGCGCGCGTCGCTGGCGCTGCCGCTTTGCGAGTACGCGTCCAGGGCCATGCGCAGCAATTCCTGGTACGGCCGCAGATGCTCGGTGAGGAACGCGCGTTGAAATTCGTCGCCCGGCAGGACCCGCCGCTGCTCTTCGAACACGTCGATGGCCGATTCGAAGTCGGCGCATGCGAGCGCTGTTTCGCCTTGCGCGAGTCGCGCCTGGCCGCGGCCCGTCAAGCACTGCACGTGAATCGTCAGGAGCCCGAGACTTTGGGCGCGATGCACCCCGCTGTCGAACAGCGTGGCGGCGGCCTCGGTCTGGCCACTGCGCAGCATCGCGCGGGCGCACAAGACGTCGGCGCGCGCCTGGCGTTGAACGATGCCCGCGTTGGCGAAGCAGCTTGCCGCCGAGCGTGCGAATTCCAGAGCGGCGTCGGCGTTTCCGTCGGCCAATGCGAGTTCGGCGCGCGTCAGCGCGACGGCCGCTTCGCCCACTGGCGTGTCGTGCAGGTGAAACAGCGCCGCGGCGCGGCGCAGCGACTGCGCAGCGCGTTCCGGGCGCGACAGCAACGCCTGCGTGCGCCCGTGCTGAGCCAACGCCTGCGCCAGTTCGTCAGGAGCGTCCAAGGCCTCGAACCGCGCGATCGCCTGCTCATAAAGCGCGAGCGCCTCGGGCAGCAGGCGCAGTTCGAGATACGCGTCGGCGAGTTGCATTTCCGCGATCGCCTGGCGTTGCGGCATTCCCAGCAGCTCGTAACCGCGACGCGATTGCTCCAGGCCGCCGAGCGCTTCGCGGTACTCGCCGCGGGCCAGGTGCAGCAGGGCCGAAGACTCTTCGACCATGGCGCGCAGCACGGGGAAACCGTGCGTGGCCACGCGCATGCGCGCTCTCGCATAAATCAGCAGCGCCTCGTCGAACTCGCCCATCGACGTGAGCGTGTCAGCCAGGCCGATGTCGGCCATGATCGAATGTTCATGATCGGCGACGCGAGCGAACATCACCGCGGCCTCGCGGTAGTGTTTCGCCGCCTGGTCGTACGCATCTCGGGCCAGGTGCAGGCTCCCGAGGTTGAGGCAGACCTTGCTTGCCGAGCGCACGTCGCCTTGCGCCACAAACTCCTTCTGGGTCTGCTGTGCGCACGAGACCGCCTCCTCCTGCTGCCCGAGGTAGGACAAGGCCATGATTTTCGGCACTTGGGTTTGCGTCGCGTGTTGTGCCTGCCCCAACTGCGTGAACACGCTCGCCGCGGTGTCGAAGCTCTTTGTGGCGGCGAGCATTTCTCCGCGCGTGAGCTGCGCGATGCCCGCCGTCCACGCGGCCAGGGCCTGGATTTCCGCAGCCAGCGGTGGGCTGATTTGAGCCAGCCCGTGGGCTGAACTCCCCGGGCTGGATTGGGCATCGCAGCAACACAAATCGCGCAACGCGTCGGCGGCCAGCGAGGCGCGCTTGGGCTCGCTGTTCCATGCGCCGTAGCACAGGTCCTTCAGTGTCCACGCGAGCGCGCGCCAGCCTTCGCCGTCCAGGCCGGGCGGCGGGGTCTCCCCGCGATCGACCATGCGCCGAGCGAGGTCGGTTGTCGACGCGCGATTTTCGGAAACGTGCATGGGGATCTAGGCCATCAGGCTGAGGTCTGGCCAATCACGATTGGAGGCAACACGATTTCTTCCACACCCATGCGCAATGTCAGCTGGTAGGTGCCTTGGTCCACGCCATCGAGCCGAAACTCACCGAGCGAGTCGAGCCGCGCCGACATCAATACAGATGAGCCCGGCTTGCCGCTTTGGCTCGAAAGCACCACTTCGCCGGACTCGTCGGGGCCGAGAACTTGCCCGGTCAAGGCAAACCGGTCGACCCCGTGGGTGATGCGCAAGTCGATGTCGCGCCCTTCCGCGCTGTAGAGCAAATGACGGTTGTCCACCGCCGTCGATCGCATCCCGAGGGCCAGCTGAGGCGTGGCCCAGCTGTCGAAACTCAGCGCTGCGGCAATCCGGGTCCACAGCCTGGGCGCTTGCGGCGCCGGCCGCGGCGCGACTTTCCACAGGGCCACGGCAGCGCCAACCCAGCCGCGGGGCGCGTCCTCGAGCTGGCTCGCCTCGCTGGCCAGATCCGTGAGTTCCGCGTCTGACAGGGAATTGAGCGACTTCATGGTTGGAGGCTGCGCAGGTGGACGAATGTTTGAACAGAGACGCCGGCAAACCCCCTGATACATCGCCGCCAAATCTTTGCGCCGCTGGGAGCTCGGCGGCAGAAGGCTGGTGTTCTGCCGGCCAGGCTCCTAGTCGAGCAACTTGCGAAGTTTGTCAAGGCAGCGCGCCCGGGTGGGGCCGATGCTGCCGATCGCCATGTTGAGTATGTCCGCCACGTCGCCGTAGGCACCGCGTGCGTCGTCGTCGCAGAAGAGCATTTCCAGCAGGCCTCGGCTCCGGGGGTCCAGGCGATCCAGTGCGCGGCGGACGCGCTCGAGCTGCTGCAGGTGGTCCAAAGCATCCTCGGCGAGCGGTGCGCTGTCGGCCATGTCCCACTCCCGACCGTCTTCGCCCGCCTCGCTGTCGTCCGTCATCGAGACAGTGCGCTCGCCGCGCCGACGCTGGAGCAGGGCCTCACGCTTGGCTGTCGTCACGATCCAGGCCTGAAGTCGGGTGGGGTCGGCGATGCGCGGCAAATGCGTCAGCAGGCGCGTGAACACGGTCTGGAAGACGTCGGCAGCCATGTGTTCGTCCATGCGCATCCGACGCACGATCGTGAACACGAGACGCTGATAGCGCTTCACGAGCGCCTCCCAGCTCTTCGCTTCGCCGCGCAGGCAGCCTGCGACGAGGGCGGCGTCGTCGGCATCTGTCGAGCCTTGGCCGCATCCGCTGGCTTCGAACTCTCCGGCATCGGTGTCT
>JBEBHW010000680.1:0-2648 GCA_040081145.1 Burkholderiaceae bacterium | reverse complement strand
GCTTCGTCGCGGGCCATGTGCAGCAGCCTTCGCGCCTGGGTTTCGCCGCCCGCGTCGATGAGAATTTCGCAAGGGCTGGCCATCGCGGAAAAGCTGCCGCGCCAGCCGCTTGCGGTGCGGATGAGCGTGGTGCCGTCGCTCACCCTAGAACGGCAGCGAGTAGCCGACGAGCAACAGCGTCGCCGTCAACGCCGGCGCAGTGTCCAGCGTCTGCAAGACGCCGGGGGCGCTGGTCGGCGCCTTCTGCGTCTGGCGATAGGCTTCGAGCCGCACGCTCAACTCGCCGCCCGGGCCCATCGGCACGCCGAGTTTGGCGCCCAGCGTGTTGGCGCTGAACTGCGCGAGCCGATGGTCGGCGGACACGTTGGACACTGCGGCGCGGTGCGTCGTGCTGTTCCAGTCAGTGCCTTCGACGAGCCAGCCGCGCCAGAAGTCTGCTGCACTTTGCCGGTAGTGGCGCGCATGCGGCTCGAGGTGCACGCCGCCGCCGAACTCAAGGCGGTAGCGCAGGTCCAGCGTGTGGGCGCGCACGCCCCAGGTGTCGCGGTAGTAGCGGTACGACGCGTCGATCACGTCGCGCTCCAGGTGCAACTTGTTTTGCCAGTAGACGCTTTGCCGGGTCCGGCTGTCAGGGCGCTGTTCCGTCACGTAGCGGTCGCCGGACACGAGGCCGGTCGTGCCGTCGACGACGGAGACGACCTTGTACGGATCGGTGTGGCTGCCGCTGCCGCGCCCCAGACCCAGATTCACCTGCGTGAGCCAGCGCCGGCTCATGGTTTGCGTCACGCCGACGAGCAGGTCAATCCCGGTGCGCGACTCGCGCTTGCTGCGCGCTGCGCCGCTGACGAACGCGGGGGTCAGGCCGACCGGCGAACCACCGACGGCATTGATGCGGTCGGCCTCGACGGCGACCCCCAGGCTCAGCGTCGTGTTCTTGTCGTTGAAGTCGCGCGCGAACGCGCCGTTCAGCGAGACCGATTTGAAGTCGTACTCGGCCGAGACGTTGCCGCCGAGCGAGAGTCTTCTGTTCTCGCCCCAGGGCTGCTCCCAGCCGAGCGCCAAGGCGCCGCGCGTGTCCTTGAAGCTCGAGTCCAGCGGCAATTGCCCGGCCGGCGTGACGTAAGTGCTCTCGCCCGAGGGTGACGTGAAAGTCTGCGGCGCCGGTTGCGGCGCGGCACCGTTGGGCGAGGCGCCGGTGAGTGCATCGAGCGTGAGCTTGACGCTCAGCGTGCGGTCGTTGCCGTCAGTGCGGCGCGCGCTGACCACCGGCTCGACGGCGCTGACGCGCCCCGCACCCTCTCTGTAGACGAGCACGGCGCTGTCGACTTGCCACGTCGGGCTCGCCGCAGTGCTCGAGGCGGCGCTGGCCGGCTGGGTTTGCGCATGAGCGGGTGCAAGCAAGGCCGCGCTGGCAGCGGCCAGGGCGAGGTGCAGTGTCGTTGTGGGCGGGGTGTCGGAAGCCGGTGCCGTCGCGCGCCCCGGCGCCGGGCGCAGGGTCAATTGCATCCGCAACCTCCGCCGCCGAAGCCGCGTCCGCCGGTGGCCGCTTCCTTGCTGAAGTAGATGTGGTCGTCGATGGCGGCTTCGACAGGTGACGTGGTGAGCTGCATCGCCGGCTTGGCGAGCAGCTCGCGCTCCCAGGGTTGCACGCCGAGATTGCCGCACGCAACCAGGGAAACCGAAGCGGCGCTGAGCCACAGGGCACGCAGTGAGCTGCGCAAATCGCGAGGGAAAGTCATGAGGAGCCTTGATTGACGTTGCGCATTCACACTCAGGCTGCGGCGCAGACGGGGCATCTTACGAGCCCGAACCGGCAAGGCGGTTCGAGTTTTTCACTTGATTGCAACTTGGTTGCCATTCGGCGACTTGCCACGCCGCGCTAAGAATTCGATAAGGCGAGCGCACGATCATCGCGCTTCAGGAGGAAGTATGAACCCCATGTGGATGTGCAAAGGCATTCGCACGATGTGGTGCGCGGCGCTTGTGATGGCGGCGGGCAACGCGGCGGTGTACGCCGCAACGCCTGGCGAATTGCTCGCAGGCTACGCCGCACAGGCTGGCAGCGCGGCGCAGGCACCGCGCGGCCAGCAGTTGTTCACGGCGCCGCACGGCCGCGAGTGGAGTTGCGCAACGTGCCACGGGCCCGTGCCGGTGCAGCCGGGCAAACACGCCACCACCGGCAAGCGCATCGACGCCTTGGCGCCGCAGCACAATGCGCAGCGCTTCACCGATGCGGCGAAGGTGGAGAAGTGGTTCCGGCGCAATTGCAATGACGTGATCGGCCGCGAATGCACGGCTTCGGAAAAAGCCGACGTGCTCGCCTGGTTGATCACGCTCGCGCCGTGATGCAGTGGCGGCGTGGAAGGGGGCGGCGCACCAAGGCTCGCGTCGAACTGGATTGAATCTGTGGAGACGACGATGAACCGGTCCGCGAAGAAACTTCCGATGTCCGCGCGCTTCGCCTGGCGCCTGGCGGCGGGCGTGTTTGCACTGGCCGGCGCATGCGCCGGTGCAGCGCGCGCAGATGACTCCTCGGCGTCGCGAGTCGCCCCGCTGCCGCGCTACACCGAAGAGTGCGGTTCCTGCCATAGCGCGTATCCGCCCGGGCTGTTGCCGGTGGCGTCGTGGCAGCTGCTGATGGACAACCT
>JBEBHW010000679.1:0-2649 GCA_040081145.1 Burkholderiaceae bacterium | reverse complement strand
CAATTGCACTTCGGCGGTGGTACGCCCACCTTTCTGTCCGACGCCGAACTCGCCGCGACGATGGCGCTGCTGCGCGCCTCGTTCGCATTCCAGCCGGACGCCGAACTCTCGATCGAGGTCGACCCACGCACCGTCGACGCGGCGCGCCTCTCGCACCTGGCGGAATTGGGCTTCAACCGGCTGAGCCTGGGCGTGCAGGACTTCGACCCCGCCGTGCAGGAAGCCGTGCACCGCGTGCAGCCGTTCGACTCGGTGCGCACGCTGATGCACGCAGCGCGCGACATCGGCTTCGACTCGATCAACGTCGACCTGATCTACGGCTTGCCGCGCCAGACACCGCAATCCTTCGAACGCACGATCGCGCAGGTCGCGGGGCTGCGGCCGGACCGGATTGCGCTCTACGCCTACGCGCACCTGCCGCAACGCTTCAAGCCGCAGCGGCGCATCGAGATCAGCGCGCTGCCGCCGGCGGGGGACCGGGTGCAGATGCTCGGCGCGGCGATCGCCGGCTTCCTCGGCCTGGGTTACGCGCACATCGGCATGGACCACTTCGCCCTGCATGACGACGCACTCGCCGTGGCCAAGCGCGAAGGCCGCTTGCACCGCAACTTCCAGGGCTACAGCACGCAACCCGATTGCGACCTGATTGCGCTGGGCGTGTCGGCAATCGGCAAGGTCGGCAATTGCTTCAGCCAAAACGTGAAGACTCTGAGCCAATACTATGACGCGCTGAACCAGGGCAAGCTGCCGGTGGAGCGCGGATTGACGCTGAGCAGCGACGACTTGCTGCGCCGCGACGTGATCATGGCGCTGATGTGTCAGGGCCGGGTCGAGTTCGACGCGATCGAAAAAGCGCACGGCGTCGTGATGCGCGACACCTTTGCCGTGGAGCTCGATCGGCTCGGGCTCCTGGCCGAGCAGGGGCTGGTCGAGCTCGAGGCGAGTGCGATTCAGGTCACTCCGGCGGGCTGGTACTTCGTGCGCGCGGTCGCGATGGCGTTCGATCGCTACCTGAATGCGAGCCCCGTGCGCGAGCGCTTCTCGCGAATCATCTGATCCAGCCCGGACGGCCGAGCAGCGCTCACTGCGGCGCGCCGGTCTCCACAAGCGCCTTCAAGCGCCGATACTGCACGCCGATCACCTGGTCAACGACGGGCGCGAGCTTTTCCAGGCCGGCGTCGGCGTTGCCGGCGACGCGGTACGTCATGCGCAGAAACGTCTTGCCGTCCTGCGCGCTCGCGACGATCGTCAACACGCCGTTCACGGCGAGTTCCTGCAACGGGCCCAAGCTGGCATTCAAGCGGATCACGCGCCCCGGTTGAACCAGCACCACCTGGCCGTGCTGAACGGAATTGCCCTCGCCCCAACGCTCGCACCAGCAGCCTCCGGCGACCGGCTCCAGAGTCAGGTTCGACGCCTTGCCCGAGTAGGTGTGCGCATCGCTCCACCAGCGCGGCAGTTGCACGACGGCTTTCCACACGTCCTCGGGTGTGGCCTTCACTTCTTCGCGCAACGTGCTGGTGAAGCCGGTGGGCGAGACATTGCTGGTTTCTGCCTGCGCGAGGCCTGCGAGCAACAACATCACGAGAGTGGCCACGACATTCTTCATTTCCATGCTCCAAGAATAGCGCCCATCACGCTGAATGACAGCACCTGGTAACCGCTGTTGATCAACCAGAGTTTGACGGAGCGCTGCTCGAATAGGTAGATCACCCCCAGCGACATCGCCACCCACCCCACGCCGGCGGCGAGACCCGCAAAGAGCCCGAAGCCGAGGCCGGCTTTCGGGCCGATGAACGCCGCCAGGTTGAACGCCATCACGAGCGCAGCCAGCCCCGACAAACCGAAGACGCGCGCCATGTTGGCCTGGCGGGTCTGCGCTTCGCTCAATCCGGCCTCGCGCATCCAGGCGCTTGCGAACAGGATCGGCGAGTACCAAAGGCCGCCGAGCAGAAACGTTACCGCGGCCGCGGCAGCGATCGCCACATAATTCAATTGCGAAATGTCCATGCTCATCTCCTGAAAACGTTGCCGGCGCCTGCGAACCCCGTGCCCGCAGACTACCGAGTGCGAACATGGTCGCCAATCGATCGCCGCAACGCAATCGCGAGTCAACCGAACCCGGATAAGCGCATGCTGAAACCCGAGGAGTCGACGCCGAACCGGACCGAGCGCGTGGCCATCGACGACAAGGCCATCATGGCGCTCGGCATCGGCGGCTTCGGCCTGGCGATTCCGTGGGTCACCGGGCTGTATGGCCCGTTGGGCCATGGCGACGGGCTGTTCTGGATCGGCTTTTTCGGCTTCATCGGTCTGGCGGCGGCGATTTGGCTAGGCAACCGCTGGTTGCTGTTCAAGCAGCGCGAGCACTTCGGCTGGTTCGACTATCCACTGCGCAAGCTGATGATGCTCGTCACCGCCAACGTGCTGTACACCGCGCCGCTCACGGCGCTGGCGATCGCGCTGTGGCAGCGCGTGTCCGGCCAGCCCACGGACCGCGGCACGATCGAGGTGGTGGTGTTGATCAACGTGATCTGCGTCCTGTTCGTCACGCACGCCTATGAGACGGTGTTCCTGATTCGCGAACGCGAGTCGGACCTGACGCGCGTCGAGCGGCTCGAGCGCCTGCGCTCGCAGGCCGAACTGGCC
>JBEBHW010000678.1:0-2651 GCA_040081145.1 Burkholderiaceae bacterium | reverse complement strand
GCTTCGTTTTCGCGAATGCCGATGAGCACGCGGCCGAACGAACTGTGGAGAACCCAGCGCGCCAGCAAATAGCAGCCGAGCAGGCAGAAGATGGTGAAGTAGTAGAAGGGCGTGCCGAAGATCGTGGCGCTCGGGTCGCCGGGAACGTTCAGGATGGGGAAGGCGGGGATGCCGTTGAAGCCACCCAGGCGCGCGGCGCCGATGCGGTAGGCGTCGCCCGCGGTCTGGTTCATGAACTTGAACAGGATCAGCGTGACGACGAGCGTGATCACGCCCATGTAGACGTCGCTGATGCGTCCGTAGAACATCATCGCGCCGATCACGGCGGCGACGAACGCGGGGACCAGCATCGCGAGCAGCAGCGCCGCCGTGCTTTCGCCGGCGTTCATCGCAGTGATCGCGTAAGCGTAGGCGCCCAGGCCGAAGTACGCCGCGTGGCCGAAGCTCAGGATGCCTGCGTAGCCCCACATCAGGCCGAGCGACAGCGCAAACAGCGCGTAGATGCACAGCAGCGTTGGCGTGCCGGTCTCGGTGACCAGCGGCAGCAGCACGAGAACGAGCGCAAAGGCGATGAACCAGCCCCAGCGCATCCGGCCGGCGGCGCCGAACCGATCGGTCATGCCGAATTCCGGAAGAAGCGCCCGGTAATGCCCTGCGGCATGAGGCGCAGCAGGACGATGGCCAGCCCCAGCATTGCGATCTCGCCCATCATCGGCGTTGAGCCGAACGAGACGAGCTGATTGATCGCGCCGAAGATCACCGAGCTGGACAGCGTTCCTGCGATCACCGCGGCCCCACCGGTGATCACCGTGATGAACGCCTTGGCGATGTAGGCACCGCCCGACGAAGGCAACAAGCCGGTCAGCGGCGCGAGCACGCCGCCGGCCAGCCCCGACAGCGCCGCACCGGCGGTGAACGTCCACATGTAGACGATCTTCGGGTTGTAGCCCAGGGTGGAGGCGACGTCGGCGCTCTGCATCGCGCCGCGCGCGACCAGACCGACGCGTGTGTAGCGGAACAGCAGCCACATGCCCAGCAGCATCAGCACCGCGATCAGGATGATGAACAGGTTGTAGCCGCCCATCTGGTAGTCGCCCAAAGCGTAGCCGGGAATCGGCGCCGGAACGCTCACTGCGGTGTTGCCGAAGATCAGCGTCACCAGGCCGATCATCAGCAGCGACAGGCCCCAGGTGGCGAGCATGGTGTCGATCATGCGCCCGTAGAGATGGCGCACGACGATGCGCTCGACGATCAGGCCGAACAGGCCCACGACGAGCGGCGCGAGCACGAGCATCGAGAAGTAGATGTTGATGCCGGCCTTGGCGCACGCAATCGTCGTGTAGCCGCCGATCATCACGAACTCGCCGTGCGCGAGGTTGATGACGCGCGTCATCCCGAACACGACGGCCAACCCCGCGCTGGTCAGCGCGAGGAAGGCGATCATGTAGAGGATCTCTAAGGCGACGACGCCTGCGTAGTCCATGCGCCGCGGTTCGGGTGCAACAGGGTCAGAGGCGAATCAGATCTTGACTTCGAACTGCTTGTTCTCGGCCGGGTTCTTCTGCAGGTCGCAGAACTGCAGCGTGTCCGACGGCGGACGCGCCTTGAACTCCTGCTTGATCGTGAGCTTCTGGTTTTTCACTTCCATGACCTTGATGTCGAGCGTCGCATGGTGCGTCTTCGGCTCGAGCGTCACCTTGCCGCCTGGGCCCTGAATGCTGACGCCCGATTCGATGGCTGCGAGCATCTTCTCGCGGTCCAGCGAGCCGGCCTTCTTCACGCATGCCGCCCAGAGCATGATGCCCTGGTACTGCGAGACGGCGATTTCGTGCACGACTTTCGTGTCGCCGAAGCGCTTGGCCCACTTGGCGAGGAATTCCTTGTTCGCCGGCTCCGTCGACTCCTGGCTGTAGTTGCCGGCGATCAGGATGCCGTCGCCCTCCGCGGGCGAAAGTGCCAGGTGCTCGTTGCCCACGCCGAACGTCGTGGAGCAAAGCGGAATCTTCTTGTTCATTCCCGAAGCGGCCCATTGCCGGAAGAACGACATGTGCGCGCCCCCCACCAGCGCGGCCACCACGAAGGCGGGCTTTTCCTGCTGGATCTTCGCGATCGTCGAGCCGAAATCGGCCACGTCGAGCGGGAAGAAGTCGGTCTTCAAGGTCCGGCCGCCGCCCTTGCCGATGTAGTGGGCGAGCCACTTCGCGGTGATCTGGCCGTAGTTGTAGTCCGCCGCCAGGATGTAGGCGGTCTTGCCCCATTGCTTGAGCGCGATCTCGACGATCGGCTCCACCGCCTGGGCCGGTGTCGTGCCGGTGCACACGACGTTGCGGTCGCAGACGCCGCCCTCGTACAGCACGTTGTAGAAATACAGCGTATTGGCACGCTTGAAGGTCTGGCGAATCGCTTCGCGCGACGCACTCGTGATGCCGCCGTGCACGACGTCGACCTTGTCGTCGCGGCTGAGCTGCTGCGCGAACTTGGTGTAGAGGGCGATGTCGGACTGCGAGTCGTATTGCTTGACTTCGATCTTGCGCCCGAGCAGGCCGCCGGTGGCGTTGATTTCTTCCGCAGCGAGCTGGGTGGCCATGACCATCGGCTTGCCGTAGGCGTCGAGGTTGCCCGAGTTGTCGAGCACGGAGCCGAGCTTGATC
>JBEBHW010000677.1:0-2657 GCA_040081145.1 Burkholderiaceae bacterium | reverse complement strand
GCCCGGGTCGGCTCGAATCTGTAGGCCGGCCTAGTGGACGGCCTTTTTTCTGATCTTGGATTCCATGGACGACCTCGAACCCTTGGTGCGGCAGGCGCGAGACGCATTCGCACAAGCGCATGCGAGCGCCGGACTCGAGGACGCGAAGGCGCAGTTCCTCGGTAAGGCCGGCCTGGTGACGCAGCAGCTGAAGGCGCTTGCGAGCCTCAACCCCGAGCAAAGGAAGGCGCGCGGCGCGCAGATCAACAGCGCCAAAGAGCAGATCGAATCCGCCCTGGCGTCGCGGCGCGAGGCGCTCGCCAACGCTCAACTCGACGCCCAGCTTCGCGCTGAAGCGCTCGACGTCACCTTGCCCGGGCGCAAGCGCGGTGGGGGCGGCGTGCACCCGATTTCGCGCGCGCTGGAGCGCATCGAGGCAATCTTCGGCTCGATGGGTTTCGATATCGCCGACGGCCCGGAGATCGAGACCGACTGGTACAGCTTCACCGCATTGAACAACCCGGAGAACCACCCGGCGCGCTCGATGCAAGACACGTTCTACGTCGACATGAAAGACGCAGAAGGGCGCTGGCTGAACCTTCGGCCGCACACCTCGCCGATGCAAATCCGCTACGCTCGCGCGCACGCGCGCAAATACGCGGGTACGGCGCACATGCCCGACATCCGCGTCATCGCGCCGGGGCGCACCTACCGCGTCGACAGCGACGCGACGCATTCGCCGATGTTCCACCAGGTGGAGGGTCTGTGGGTCGGCCAGGACGTGAGCTTCCGCGACCTGAGAGCGCTCTACCTGGGTTTCATGCAGGCCTTCTTCGAGACGACGGATTTGAAGCTGCGGTTTCGCCCGAGCTACTTTCCGTTCACCGAGCCCAGCGCCGAGATCGACGTGATGTTCGAGTCTGGCCCGTTGAAGGGCCAATGGCTCGAAGTTTCCGGTTCAGGCCAGGTGCACCCGCAAGTGATCCGCAACATGGGGCTGGACCCGGAGGCCTACATCGGCTTTGCTTTCGGCTCGGGAATCGACCGCCTGGCGATGCTGCGTTATGGCATCAGCGACCTGCGCCTGTTCTTCGACGGCGACATGCGCTTCCTGTCGCAGTTTCGCTGACCCACCCAGAGATCGAGATGCAATTCCCCGAATCCTGGCTGCGCGAATTCTGCGACCCCGAATTGAGCAGCAGCAAGCTTGCGGACCTGCTCACCATGTCGGGAATGGAAGTGGAAGAGTCGCGCCCGGCGGCGCCGCCCTTCAGTGGTGTCGTTGTCGCGACAGTGCTGGAGGTGGCGCGGCATCCAAACGCAGACCGCCTGAGCGTGTGCCAGGTCGATGCGGGAACCGGCACGTTCCTGAACATCGTTTGCGGCGCGCCCAACGTTCGGCCCGGCATCAAGGTGCCGTGTGCGTTGGTCGGCGCGCTGTTGCCGCCGCAACAAGGGGACGAGCCTTTCGAGATCCGATTGGGCAAGCTGCGCGGCGTCGAAAGCCAGGGCATGCTGTGTTCGGCGCGCGAACTCAAACTGTCGGAGGACCACGGCGGCCTGCTGATCCTGGACGATGCTGCAACGGTGGGGCAGGACATTCGCCGCCACTTGCAGCTCGACGACAACATTTTCACGCTCAAACTCACGCCGAACCTGGCGCATTGTTTGAGCGTGTTTGGCGTCGCGCGCGAAGTTTCGGCGCTGACGGGGGCGCCGCTGCGCGTGCCGAGTTTTCCGCCCGTGGCCCCGCAGCGCCCGCAGGTTCTGCCGGTGAAGATCGAAGCCCCCGACCTGTGCGGGCGCTTCTCCGGGCGGATCATCCGCAACGTGAATCCGCAGGCGCTCACACCCGCGTGGCTCGTCGACCGCCTCGCGCGCTGCGGTCAGCGCTCGGTGAGCGCGCTCGTCGACATCTCGAACTACGTGATGTTCGAATACGGCCGGCCGACGCACATCTTCGACCTGGACAAAATCCACGGCGGTTTGACCGTGCGCTGGGGCCGCAGCGGCGAAACGCTCGAGCTGCTCAACGGGGCGACGATCGAGCTCGACGCCCAAGTCGGCGTGATCGCAGACGACATTTGCGTCGAATCCTTGGCCGGCATCATGGGCGGCAACGCCACTGCCGTCTCCGACGCCACGCGCAACGTCTACGTGGAAGCCGCGTTTTGGTGGCCGCAGGCGGTGGCGGGCCGCTCGCGGCGCTTCAACTTCACGACCGACGCCGGCCACCGGTTCGAGCGCGGGGTGGACCCGGCGTTGACGGTGGCGCACATCGAGCGCATTTCCCAGCTCATCGTCGAGATTTGCGGCGGCCAAGCCGGGCCGATCGACGACCAAGTCACCAGCCTGCCCAGCGCCGACCCGGTGACACTGCGCGTCGCCCGCGCCGCCAAGGTCATCGGCATGCCGATCACGCAAGCCCAGTGTGAGAGCGTGATGCAGCGCCTGGGCTTGCAATTCACGAGCCGGGGCGGGACGTTGACCGTCACGCCGCCGAGCTGGCGCTTCGACCTGAAGATCGAAGAAGACCTGATCGAAGAGGTGATTCGGGTGCTCGGCTACGACACCCTGGACGGCGCACCACCCCGGGCAGCGCTCCGGCCGCTCGTCGCCAGCGAAAGCCGGCACGGGCCCTCGCGCCTGCGCCACGACGTAGCAGGCTTGGGCTACCA
>JBEBHW010000676.1:0-2659 GCA_040081145.1 Burkholderiaceae bacterium | reverse complement strand
TGGACGATGCACCCCCGGTGCCGTTGATCTTTACGGACAGCGCCGCGTCGAAGGTGAAAGAACTCGTCGACGAAGAAGGCAACCCGGAACTGAAGCTGCGCGTCTTTGTCCAGGGTGGCGGCTGCTCTGGATTCCAGTACGGTTTCACTTTCGACGAAGTGGTCAATGATGACGACACGCAGATGGCCAAGAACGGCGTCACGCTGCTGATCGACGCGATGAGCCTGCAGTATCTGGCTGGCGCAGAAATCGACTACAAGGACGATTTGCAGGGCGCCCAGTTCGTCATCAAGAATCCGAACGCGACGACGACGTGCGGCTGCGGCTCGAGCTTCTCCGCCTGACGCGCGTCTTTCGATCGACAGAATGAAGCCGCCGATTCGGCGGCTTCATCGTTTGGTGTCATCGCGCCGGGTACAACGCCCCCAACACTCGCGCGCCGCGGGCTCCGGTCACAGTGGCCAGGCTTGCAGGCCGGCGCTCGACGAAAGCTTGTGCAAGCCAAGCGAAAGCGCATGCCTCAACCTGCATCGCCGGCAACCCGCATTCGTCAGACTTGCGCACGGTCACACCGGGAAGGTGAGCCGCCAGGCGCTCCATCAGGTAGGTATTGAGCGCTCCACCGCCGCACACCAGGAGCAGGCGCGCGCCCGGAGCCTGACCTCGCACGTCGCGTGCGCACGCAAAAGCGGTCAGTTCGGTCAGGCTGGCTTGAACATCTTGCGCTGCGGCGCCCGGTCCGAACTTGGCGAGTTTGCCCTGCAGCCACGGCAGATTGAACAAGTCGCGGCCGGTACTCTTGGGTGGCCGCCGCGCAAAGAAGGGTTCGTCGAACATCGCGTCGACGAGTTGCGTGATCGCAACCCCTGACCGAGCCCAGGCACCCTGCGCGTCGAAACGCGCCCCAGTCTTCAATTCGCACCAGAGGTCCATCAATACGTTGCCGGGTCCGCAGTCGAAGCCGTGGACTGCCTGATTCGAACCGAGAACGGTCAGGTTGCTGATGCCGCCGACATTGAGCACGGCCAAGGTGGGCGCAAGCGCGCCGAACATCGCGCGATGAAACGCGGGGACGAGCGGCGCGCCTTGGCCTCCGGCAGCGACGTCGCGGCTGCGAAAGTCGCAGACCACGTCGATTCCCGTCGATTCGGCGAGCAATGCCGGTGCATTGAGTTGGATGGTGTAGCCCGTCCCGTCGAATTCGCCCGGGCGGTGCCGCACCGTTTGCCCGTGTGCACCGATCGCCACGACCCGACCTCGGTCCACACCGGCATTCAACAACAAGGCTTCAACACACGCCGAGTAGTGCGTCGCGAGCTGGTTCGCGGCGAGCGCGGCTCGGTGCAATTCGTTCGCAGCGCTGCGATTGAGGTCGAGCATCGCAGCGCTCAAAGCGGGATCGAAAGACCGATGCGAATGCGCCAGGACGCGAAGCGCCGGGTTCAGTGCGGGAGGGAGTTCCACCAACACGCCGTCCACACCGTCCATCGACGTGCCTGACATGAGGCCGATGTACAAGCAGGAAGTCATGCCGTGATTCTCACCTCGGGAGGCGAGGTGCTGGGCTGGAAGGTGCGGGCGCCTGGTGTTATTCGGTGTAGTGCCCGTTGCGCACCGCGGCCTGCGCCAACTCGACTTGACCCTGGAATCCCTTCGCCCAGGCCTCGAAATCGCGCTGGCGGCCCGGGCCGATCTGGGCGGTGTCCGACCACTGCGCCAGACGCGCCGGATTGCGCGGAACTCCGCCGACTTTGAATTCGAAGTGCAAGTGCGGGCCGGTGGCCCAACCGGTCGCGCCGACAGTCCCAAGCCGATCGCCCCGCTCGATGCGCTGTCCATACCTCACGTCGATGCGCCGCAGATGCGCGTAAAGCGTCGTTCTGCCGCCGCTGTGCCGCACCTCGACCACATTGCCATAGCCGCTCTTCGGCCCGGTGAACTCGACCACGCCGTCGCCGACGCATCGCACCGGGGTTCCCGACGGTGCGGCGTAGTCGATTCCCTGATGCTGTTGCCAAAGCTTCAGCAAGGGGTGCATGCGATTCGAAAATCCCGAACTCACGCGCGAGAAT
The DNA here is from genome assembly GCA_040081145.1 of Burkholderiaceae bacterium. Lineage (GTDB taxonomy): Bacteria > Pseudomonadota > Gammaproteobacteria > Burkholderiales > Burkholderiaceae_C > JAEMQF01. The sequence goes on along the minus strand of JBEBHW010000676.1, from coordinate 587 downwards.
TCGAGTGGGCTGGCGAGAAAAGCTCGGCGTTTACTTTGACCGTTGAAGCTGTAGAACCCGCCCTTGGTGCCGGGCTCCTGGTACCAGACTGCCGAGTGCTGGCGACCCCGGTTGACGAACTCGGCAGCCACCAACCGGCCAGGAAAGTGGCTCCAGGTGACGGGTTCACCATCGGCGGCCAAGACTTCATACATCACGGCGAACGCGTCGCCCTGGCGCAATTCGCGATGGAAATCGATGTCGCCGGACAGCACGTCGGCCATCTGACCCGCGACTGCGTCCGGAATGCCGGCCGCATCCGTGGCGGCAAACAGCGAAGTCGCCACGGTGCCGCTGCCGACCTTGACCAGCGGCGTGAGCGCCGCAGTCTCGACGATCGACATCAACCGGCCGGCGACCAGTTCCACCCGGAGTCGGCTGAAATGCGAGCCGCTTCGGGTCCGGTCCAGCGCGGCGTAACGAGCGACCAATTCGACCAGCCGGCCCGACGTGTCGACGCGCGCGCGCACCGACTTGCCAGGCCGCCCGTCGAACAGCGTGCGCGATGCCGTGTCAGAGTGCAGGAACTGAGCCGCCGCCGGGTCGGT
>JBEBHW010000675.1:0-2663 GCA_040081145.1 Burkholderiaceae bacterium | reverse complement strand
GTGTTGCGGCGCTCATCGTTTCATTGTGGCGACGCGGATGCGCCCTGCATCTGCGGGTTTTTACGCACCCGTAAAACTTTACGGGTGCGTAAAGTGGCGGCTTCGGCCTGGCTCGAAGCCGACTGGCGGCCGACCGGCGTGTGCTTGGACTCAGTCGATACGGAGGCCTCTCGTGGACACACCCTCATCGCGCGCCTGCGGCCTGCACGCCGCGCGGCTGAACCTGGCCGACTACGCGAAGAATTTTTCCGACTCGCACCCGCCGCTGACGCGCTCGCAGGCGTTGATCGAGGCCGAACGCTGCTACTACTGTTTCGACGCGCCGTGCATCGCCGCGTGCCCGACCGGCATCGACGTTCCCACGTTCATCCAGCGCATCGCGCAAGACAACTTGCGTGGCGCGGCGCGCGCCATCCTGGAAGCGAACCCGCTCGGCGGCATGTGCGCGCGCGTCTGCCCGACTGAGGTGCTCTGCGAGCAGGCGTGCGTGCGCCACACGCATGAAGACAAGCCGGTCGAGATCGGCGCGCTGCAGCGCTACGCGACCGACGCGCACTTTGCCAAGCCCGGAGCGCCGCTCTTCACTCGCGCCGCAAGCACCGGGCGGCGCATTGCCGTCGTCGGCGCCGGCCCGGCGGGGTTGGCGTGTGCGCATGGGCTGGCGCGGCGCGGCCACGATGTGGTGCTGTTCGACGCGCTGCCCAAGCTCGGTGGGTTGAACGAGTACGGGTTGGCGACTTACAAGACGACGGGCGGCTTTGCGCAGCAGGAGGTGCAGTGGCTGCTCGCTATCGGTGGCATTGAAGTCCGAAGCAATCAGCGACTCGGGCGCGATTTCACGCTCGCGTCTCTGCAGGGCGCGTACGACGCGGTGTTTCTCGGTGTCGGGCTGGCCGGCGTGAACGCGCTTGGGATCGCTGAGCCGCAAGTCGCGGGCGTTCGCGACGCGGTCGAGTTCATTGCCGAGCTGCGCCAGTGGGACCCGGCCGCTGTGCCGGTCGGGCGGCACGTGGTCGTGATCGGCGGCGGAATGACGGCGGTCGACGCGGCCGTGCAGTCGCGGCTGCTCGGCGCCGAAACGGCGACGATCGTCTACCGGCGTGGTGCTGAGGCGATGTCGGCGTCCAGCCACGAACAGGAATGGGCACAGAGCAACGGCGTGATCATCCGCCACTGGGCCGCGCCGAAAGAAGTGCTCAGCGAAAACGGCGAAGTGAGTGGGGTGCGCTTTGCCGCAACCGCGCTGCAAGGCGGGAAGCTGGTCGAGACCGGTGAGACGTTCACACTCGATGCCGACATGGTGCTGAAGGCGATCGGCCAGACCTTCGTTGCCGAGCCGGTTGGCAAGACGCTTGAATTGAAGCAGGGTCGCATCGTGACGGATGCAGAGGGCCGCACCAGCGCGCCCCGTGTCTGGGCCGGCGGCGATTGCCGCTACGGCGGGCAGGACTTGACGGTGGAAGCGGTCGAGCATGGCAAGCGCGCCGCGGTTTCGATCGACCTCACTCTTCGCAGCGCTGCCGGCACCAATCCGACGATGCAGGAGACACAACATCATGGCTGATCTGAGCTGCATCTTTGCCGGCATCAAGAGCCCGAACCCGTTCTGGCTCGCCTCGGCGCCGCCCGCCGACAAGGAATACAACGTGAACCGCGCCTTCGAGGCGGGCTGGGGCGGAGTCGTCTGGAAGACGCTCGGCGAAGACCCGCCCATCGTCAACGTGAACGGCCCGCGCTACGGCACGTTGCTCGCCGCCGACCGCCGTGTCATCGGCTTCAACAACATCGAGCTCATCACCGATCGGCCGCTGCAATTGAACCTGGACGAAATCGCGCGCATCAAGCGCAGCTGGCCTGACCGCGCCGTGCTCGTCTCGCTGATGGTGCCGCTGATCGAAGAATCGTGGCGGCGCATCTTGAAGATGGTTGAAGACACCGGCGCCGACGGCGTGGAGCTCAACTTCGGCTGCCCGCACGGAATGAACGAACGCGGCATGGGCGCTGCGGTCGGTCAGGTGCCCGAGTACATCGAGCGCATCACGCAATGGTGCAAGCACCACACGAAATTGCCGGTGGTCGTGAAGCTCACGCCCAACATCACCGACGTGCGTCTGCCCGCACGCGCCGCGTGCGCCGGTGGCGCTGACGCGGTGAGCCTGATCAACACCGTCAACTCGGTGATGGGCGTGGACCTGGAGCGCATGGTGATGAGCCCGAGCGTCGGCCCCTGGGGTTCGCACGGCGGCTACTGCGGCCCGGCGGTGAAGCCGATCGCGCTCAACATGGTCGCCGAAATCGCGCGCGATGCGCAGACCGCGACGCTGCCGCTCTCCGGCATTGGCGGCATCACGACGTGGCGCGACGCGGCAGAGTTCATCGCCCTGGGCTGCAGCACGGTCCAGGTATGCACTGCGGCGATGGTCTACGGCTTCAAGATCGTGCAGGACATGTGCGACGGTTTGAGCAATTTCATGGGCGAACACGGCTACCGAAGCATTGAAGATTTTCGTGGCCGTGCCGTGGGCAGCGTGAAAGACTGGAACGCGCTGAACCTGAATCACGTCGAGAAGGCTGTCATCAATCAAAGCTCGTGCATCCAGTGCGGGCGCTGCCACGTGGTGTGCGAAGACACGGCGCATCAGGCGATCATGGCGGTGAAGGAC
>JBEBHW010000048.1:0-11656 GCA_040081145.1 Burkholderiaceae bacterium | reverse complement strand
CTTGTGTGCAGGCCTGGTGACCGACAAAGTTGCTCGCCCGATGACCACAGTGTCCAAGCCAGCAAGGTTGGCGTCGTACGTCGATCCGAAGTTTGGCACCACGGTACGGCGCATCACCGACGTCGTCGCTCAGTTCGGTGGCTCCTACGCCAAGCCGGTGTACTCGACGATGCCAGCTTGGAACGCCGACGAAACCTACATGATCCTTTACGTGCCAGGTCAAGGCCACAAACTATTGAACGGCAAGACCTACGAGGTGGTCCGCAGTCTCAATATCAGCCCAGCTGATTTGGAGCACGTGTACTGGTCGGCGACCGATCCCGATGCGCTGTTCTACCCGAGTGGAAGCACACTCAAGGTCTACAAACCGAGCACCAACGCCTCGACCACGCTGAAGACGTTTTCAGGTGGCGTCAGCTTCGGGGGCGACCCGATCTACGGCGACTGGCAATCCGACGTGTTCGGTTTCTCGGGCGGCGCCGGGAATCTCTTGTGGCGTCAGTCCACCCTCACGCAGACGACCGCGGCGAGCACGGGAACGCCACAGGTCGGTGCGTCCGGGTCCCTCTACGTCCAAGGTTCGCGGGTCTACAGCGCCGCCACCAACGCCTTGCTGCGAACGCTGACGATCAACACCAGTGAGCACGCGGCGATTGGCAGGTACGCCAACGGTCAGGACTTTTGGGCGTCGGTTCAATTCGACGGTTCCTCAGCCACGGGCGGCAACGGCAATTTGATCGTGACAAACCTTGCTACCGGCGCGAACACTGCCGTGATCGGCGAGGGCAACGGCTGGGGCTATCCGCGGGTGGGTACGCATTTGTCGGCGCACGCATTCAGGAATCCGGGCTGGGTGGCCGTGTCGATGACAGGCAGTCCTTCGGGCCAACAGTTTCTCGACCAGGAGATTGCGCTGGCCAACGTCAACACCGGTGTGGTCTGTCGCGTCGCGCATCACCGTTCCGCGGGCCAGGAAGGCACCATCGGCTATTGGGCCGAGCCGCACGTGAACATCAGCCCATCGGGTACCCGGATGATCTTTGCTTCCGACTGGTACAACGGTTCGACGGTGGACACCTACGTCGTCGAGTTGCCCGGCTACCAGCCGTGATGGCGGCGGCCGGGTACGTGGCTTTGCTCACGCCCTAGCCTGTCGCGGATAGCACGCCCTCTGGCAAGATGGTGGCCATGCCGCTTGCCGAGGAAAAGGCTTTCCTGATCACGATCGACACCGAGGGCGATTCCGCCTGGTCGCGGCCCAGGCACATCGAAACGCGGAACGCGCAGGCGCTGCAACGCTTTCAGACGCTTTGCGAGCGCTTCGGTTTCCGGCCAACCTATCTCACGAACTACGAGATGGCGCTGTCGCCTGCGATGCAGGAACTGGGCCATGACGTGATTCGACGCCGCACCGGTGAAGTCGGCATGCACTTGCACGCCTGGAATTCGCCGCCGCTGGACCCGCTTACCACCGACGACTTGCACCATCAACCCTTTCTGATCGAGTACCCCACCCCGGTGCTGCGACAGAAGGTGCGATTCCTGACCGACTTGCTGGAGCAGACCTTCGCCACCAAGATGCTCAGCCATCGGGCCGGTCGGTGGAGTTTTGACGCACGCTACGCGAGCACGCTGGTCGAGTGCGGCTACATCGTTGACTGTTCGGTCACGCCGACCGTGTCGTGGCGCGACACACCCGGCGATCCAGCGCAACACGGCGGCACCGACTATCGCGCCTTTCCGCAGGGGGCGTATTTCATGGACCTCGAGCAGATTCACCGCCCCGGCCTTAGCCCTTTGTTGGAGTTGCCGATGACGATCCGCGGCGGCCGCCGCCACTGGGCGCGGCACCTGCCGGTGGCCTTGGAGCGCTTGCCCCGCGTCGGCGCGAAGCTGCGTCAGTCGCGCTGGCTGCGTCCGAGGCGCGGGAATCTGCGCGAGATGCAGCAATTGGTCAACACCGCAGTCGCCGACGATTCACCTTACATCGAGTTCATGCTGCACTCGTCCGAATTCATGGCAGGCGTGAACCCGAACTTCGTCGACGCGCCGGCCATCGAGGCGCTTTACGCCGATCTGGAGCAACTGTTCGAGACGATTGCCGAGCGCTTCAAGGGCTCGACATTGGCAGCCTACGCTCAACGGGTCCGCGCCGGAGAGGCCCCGGCGCTCGGCCGCTACGCCTCGTGATGGCCGAGCTGGCAAGCCGATTCTCCTTCTCTCGCCCCGCCGCACTCCTCAAGCCACTCAAACATGCGACTGTTTCTCGTGATCGACGGTTTCTATCCCTGGCCAGGGGGCACCGAAAGCCAAGTGGCCTTGTTGGCGAGGTTGTTTCGCCAGCGCGGGCACGAGGTGCGCATCATTGCGCCTCGGCTCGATCCCGGCAAGCCGCTCGAGGAAATCGTTGACGGCACGCGGGTCACACGCATCGACTATCCGAAGATCAAGGGCCTCGGCGCGGTATTTCTGATCCTTCGCTTCATGTTGTTCCTGCTCAGCGAGCGCAAGAATTTCGACGCCTTGCATGTCCATATGGCGAAAAATCTCGCTGCAGCCGCAGGTGCGGTACGGAGATGGTTGCCCGGGCCGGTGCTTGTGAAAGTCTCGGGCGCATGGGAGTTCGATGGCGGCGTGCTCGACGAGCGCATGCGCTGGCATCCGGTGTACACCACCTTGCGTTGGTTGATGCGGCGGGTCGATGCGTTTCAGGCAATCAGCGTCGAAACCGAAAGGCGGCTTCTGGCGTCAGGCATGCCGGTCGAGAAAGTCAAGGCCATCCCGAATGCGGTGGATCTCTCGCTCTACGGCTCACGCGCCTTCGATGCCTCGCGCAAGATGCTGCGAGTCGTCTATACCGGGCGCCTGACGCCGGTGAAAGGCGTGGACGTCTTGCTGCGCGCCTGGAACGAGATCTCACCGGGCGGCCGGTTCGAACTCAATATCGTGGGTGACGGGCCGCAGCGAGCCGAAATGGAGGCCTACGTAGCAGATCAGCGCCTGACCGGCAGCGTGCGCTTTTCGGGTTGGACCGACGACGTGCGAAGCGCCCTTCGCGACGCCGACCTTTACGTGCAACCGTCCTTGAACGAGGGATTGCCCAATTCGGTGCTGGAGGCGATGGCGGCCAGCCTGCCGATCGTCGCAACGCGCGTCTCGGGAAATGAAGACCTCGTCGTCGAAGGCGTGAATGGTTTCCTTGCGCAAGCCGGCGACAGTTCATCGCTCGCCGCGGCCATGGTGCGGGCGCTCGCCGATGCCGAACAGATGCACCGCATGGGTCAGGCGTCGCGGCGCCTTATCGAGAGCCGTTACGGCTCGGAGCGCGTGCTGGACCAGCTCGAAGCTGTCTACGCCGGTGCGTCGTAGCGCGATCTACGCGCTCGCCTCGACAGCCGCACTTCGCTTTTGGCGACCGGCCTCCTGTTCGCGCCAGAGGTGCGAAATGACGGCGATCGTGATCCACACGTAGACCATCACTTCGATGTCCGTCATCCGCGAGCCGAACATGTTGATGCCGATCACGCCTGCAGCAGTGCCGGTAGCGCCCAGCCCGATCACTTTGCCGAACGCATCGGGGGCCCGTCGATGCAGGCGCGCACCGATGTAGGCCATGCGGGCAAAGATCAGCAAGAACACGATCAGTGCCGGCAGACCCATCTGCGAGGAGATGAACAAGAACATATTGTGGTTGTCGGACTCGACGGTTGGCGCCGAGGCGTACCGGTCCTTCACGACCGGGAAGGTGCGAAACCCGGTACCGAAGATCGGATTGTCTAGTGTGATCGCAATTGCCGCCTCCCACAGGACGAGTCGAGTTTGCGAGCTCTTGTCGAGTTCGCCGTCGCTTGCTGCTGTTGTCTGGTTCATGCGCACGCTCAATGACTCCGGGAGGAGTTCAGGGGCGACCTCGATCACCAAGGCGCCGGTGGCCGCGATGGCTGCGGCGAAGAACCGACCTCGAACAAGGAACAGGGCCGCTGCGAGCGCTCCCATACCGACGATGGCCCCACGCGAAAAGGTTGCCAACAGGACCCGTGCCGTGACGTAGAGCACCGGGATGCCGAGTACCCAGGTGCGCAAACGCCACATGTAGCACAAGAGAAGCGCACCGGGAATGCCAAAACCGTAGACGATGAATGCTCCAAAGTCGTTCGGCTGCAGCTGCGGTCCCAGCAACCGGGCCTTTTCGATGCGGTCGTAGTAGCGCTTGTCCTCCCACTCCAAGTAGCCCGTGCCCAGGACCAGTAGCAGCCCGAACATCATGTAGACAACCATGCGGCGCGCAGCCGCACCATCCCGGATCAAGTTGAGTACGGCGAAAAAGACAAAGAATTGATCGCACCAGGCTTTGACGGTCGGCAGGCGATCGGTTGTGATGAACCACGCGCCTTGGTTCAACATTGCCGTGATCACGGAAGTCAGGCTGACCAAACACCAGAGCAGCAAGAGGCGGCTGAACGGCATCGGCGCGAAGAAGGGACGCTGGTGGCGCACGGCGTGGGCGATCCAGGCCAGCAAGACCAGTGCGTACAGCACATTGGTGCCGTTCACGCCGGGGGCAACCGCGGCAGCGTAGGTGCGGCTGAACGGCAAATAGAGAATGAAGGCGGCAAGCACCCATTCGGGGTCGGACAAAGCACGCCACGCCATTGCGATGCCGCACAGGGCGGCGACCGCATAGAGAGCCTCCACCGCGATGCGTGAGCCAAAGACCCATGGCAGCAACACGCACAACGCCGGGAACGACAGAAAAGCGAACGTTGTGCGCAACGGGCGCCACCACGGCTCGACCGGCGCGGCATCGGCGGACGTCGCAGCGTCCTGGGGCTGAGAAATTTCAGCCCCGGTTCTCAGGGTAGAGGCGCTCATACAGACGGTGATACAGACGGTTGCCGGCGACTCGCCGAAGAAGTTGCTTCGTCGATGCGACTGCGGCTGCGCGAAGCAGCCACGTGCGATCCGCTCGTGCCATCGTCAACACCTCCGGCAGACCACTGTCTCGGCGAATCGCCAGACGGGGCAGAATAACGCCGTCTTGAACGGGTTGCCCAGGGGCCACGCCCACCCGCGACGAGTGAAAAACCCGGTAACCCAGGGGTCGCCACAAGGCGAGCTGATGCGGCCTGAATCTACCTCCCGGAAACGACACCTGATCGATGCGGCGATTGATGCCGCTTTCGATCGCGGATTTCGAATCTGCGAGTTCGGCAATGGCTTCGGTATCGGACAAGTCGTCGAGAAACCGGTGGCTCCGCCCGTGCGAGCCGATCGTCATGCCATGTTCGGCCATCTCGCGCACCTGCGCCCACGTGCAAAAGCCGCGGCGCCTCTCGATGAAGTCGGACGTGACAAAGAAGATCGCCTTCATGCCAAGTCGACGCAGGATCGGCAAGGCGTGATGGTGATTGCTCGCGTGGCCGTCGTCGAAGGTCAGCACAACTCCGCCTGCCTCCGTCGCAGCGGCGGTTTCGAGCTGACCCGGATCGATAACGTTGAGCCCGGCGCCTCGGATGGCCTCAAGCTGTTCGGTGAATCGATCCGCGGCCACCGCGTATGGCCGATCCGCAGCGTCGATCGCCTGGTACTCTCGCGCATCGGCGAAAAGGCTGTGGTACATCAACAGCACGCAGCGCGTCATGTCTTTTCCCATCGCGCATTGACGCCACCGACCAACCAGTTGCGCAGGGCCACGACAGCAGCCCAGTTCATTTCGACGAAGACACCTGCGAAGCTCACCAGCTTCAAGCGACTGAACTTTTTCACTCGATGCCCTAACGCCGCCAGCGTGTAGAACAGCAGCTGCGCCGAAACAAAGAGCGCGGCCCAGGCCGACGGCAAAAAAACCGAGCTGATCAACATCAGCAACAGCGCGTACGGCACGAGCAGGCGAAAGACCTTGTGTGAAATGAATTGCAGCCACAACGGGTTGCGCCAAGGGACAAACATCCACGGATGGCGCGAAAACGATTGGAAATTTCCCGTCAAGGTTCGAATCTTGCGCTTTCGCTCGCCGGCCATGTCGGACTGCAATTCGTCGAGGATGACAGCGCCGGGTTCGAACACCACGCGCTTGCCACTGCGGGCCACGAGCATCGGCTGTTCGAAGTCGTCGAGGATCGTGTCGCTGGCCAGCGGCGTGTAGTCGGCAGTGCGCATGGCATATAGCGCGCCGGTTGCGCCCACAGTGGAGCCCAGCCGCGACTCGGATTTGCGAATCCATTTTTCGTAGCGCCAGTACAGGCCAATGTTCGCTGCGGCGTGGGTCCCAGGCCGGACATGCACCAATTCGCCGCTGACCGCACCGATGCCCGGTTCCAGAAGACGCGCGACCAGTTTGCGCAGTGCCGCGGGTTCGATGTGCTGACGCACATCGGCAAACACGACGACCGGTGTCGTCACCTCTCGCAACGCAGTGTTCAGGGCATGCGGCTTACCTTGGCGCTGCGGGTAGCCGATCAGCCTCACGTCGGGAATTGCCCGCAGTAATTCGTCGGTGGAGTCGGTTGACCCGTCTGACACGAAAAGCCATTGCAACCGATCGGCCGGGTAATTGGCTCTCCTCAGGTTTTCGACCTTTGCGAGCACTCGCGCCTGTTCGTTGTGCACGGCAATCACCACAGTCAACGCGGGCCACTCGGTCAGCTCGTCGGACACCGGGGGCTCTGGCCCGCGCGCACGCGCTAGCCCCCACACTACCAGAGGGTATCCAACGTAGGTGTAGATGACGAAAAGCAGGGCCAGCCAGAACACGGTCAGCACGATGGCTCTCTTTGAAACGGCGCGTCAGCGGCCGATCACGCGCAGCGCGAAGTCGCCCAGCGTGTGGCCCGCGGTGTTTTGACGCCGGATCGCGTACGGATCGTCGCCATCGCGATGGATCCCCTCGATCGTCGAAAAGCCGAGCTCGAAGCCATGCTTGGCCAGCAAGGCCTTCGTGACTTCCGTGAAGTCTCGGGCCCGGCCGTTGGGATAGGCAAAAAAGCGCGGCTCGAGGCGAGTCTCCTCGACGATACGTTTGCGACACATCGCGATCTCGACTTCCATCGAGGCCGCATCGATCTGCGACAAGATGGGATGGTTATGGGTGTGGCCACCGTAGCGAGTGCAATCCAGCGTAGCCCGCACTTCTTCCCAGTCGAGCATCTGGCGCGCCAACGAGCCGTCGTCGGGATCGACGTGCAACGCCCGGGCGAGTTGCCGCACCCAGTCTTGGCGTTGCGCGTCGGGAATGTCCTTGAGAAAGCCCTTCGAGATTTCCGCAAGAGCGGTACGGCCATCTTCGCCATCGAGGACGATGCGCTCAGTTCGGTCCCACGGCAGTTCCACGACATCCTTTGTTGTCTTGTATGCAATCCAGGAGACCGCGTCAGTCCAGATCATGGCCTGGTTGTCGATTGCGCCTGTGGCGAGGAATACCAATCCGGTAAAACCCAGTTCGCGCAGAACCGGGCAGGCGTTGTCGTGGTAATCGCGAAAGCCGTCGTCGAAAGTCAACAGGACGGCAGGTCTACCGCGCGAGGAATTGCGCGCCGCTTCGCCAAGTTCTTCGGGCGTGATCACGTTGCAGTTTTTCTTGAGCCAGCGCATCTGCATCTCGAAGATTCTTGCGCGCGTACCCGGGAACGGATCGGTCTCGCGGTTGATACGGTGGTACATCAACACCGTCACACCAGCTGGGCGCAGCACTGAGCAGGCCGGGCTCCAGATTGCAGGCTGGGCCAGCGCGTTCTTGACAACGGACTTCAGCATTTGCGTTTTTGTTAGTTTGCGCGGCGTGTTTGAAAGTCTCAACCGGACACGGGGCGCAGGCGCGACCACGCCATATGAGCCAGATGACGACACTGGTGGTCGACGAACAACACCGCTGCCACATAGACAACCGCGCCGACCGCGATCTTTTCAACGATGCCCAGCGCGCTGACGGTGGAAATGCTCCAGTGCGCTGCAAAGTATGCCGCCACGCCACACAGCGAGAACTTGCACAGACTGAGCAGCGGTACGCTGATCGGGAGGGTTCGGGAACCGAGCCATGCTGCCGCGGAGCACAAAGCGACATAGCTCGCCAACGTCGCGACAGCCGCACCCATTAACCCATACGCCGGAATCAGGACGACGTTGAGCGCGATGTTGAAGATTGCGCAGCCGACCAACAACAACATCAAAAGCTTGGTTTGCTTGGCCAGGTAAAGGCCCGCGGCGAGGAACGACATCGACCCCGCGATCGCCATCGCTGCAATGACGACCGGAATGATGACGGCGCCCGGCGCGTATTTCTGCGACGCCAGCAGGATCAGCAAGTCGGCCCCGACCAGGCACATACAGGTCACGATAGCCACCGCGAACACCACGTAGAAATGCACGACTCGCTCGATAAAGGCTCGCGTCGCCTCCTTGCCTTGCTCTTCCCACATCCGGGTGTACATCGGAGAGATCGCCTGGCTGAAGGCCGCCACCAAGATTGACTCAACGTACTCGCACATGTTGTACGCCGCCGAGTAAGCGCCCAACGCTGCGGCACCCATCACGGACTGGATGACGTATCGATCGCCTAGATTCAGCACCACCGCGCCCAGTTCGTACGCGACCATCGGCACACCGAACAGGGCCATCGACTTGAGCAAGCGCGCAGACACGTTGCCCAGCGAGATTTGCCGGCGCCTCAGCAGCAGATAGCCGAGCCACGCCGTGGCAAGCAACTCGGCGACCAAGGTCCCGCCGAAAAAGCCCTCCAGGCCGGGAAAGATCAGGAACACGGCCAGTAGGGTGCTGAGCAGGACGCCATAGCGGCGCGCCACGTTGTAGATGCTGTACCAGCCACTGCGTTGCTGCGCACGCATCAGATTCACGAGGGCGCTGTCGACGACGCGAATGGCAATCAAGCCCGCCGTGAGAGCAAACAGACCGCGCACGCCGTCGTGGCCCCACCACGATTCGGGAATCAGCTGGCTTGCAATCAGCCACAGAACGGAGACCGCGCTGCCCACCGCGGCCAGGCCGAGCACGACGGTCGAAAAGAACTGATCCTCGGTTTCTGAAAATTTGCCGGCGCGCAATTCAGCGTAGAAACGCACGATCGAGTGCTGCATTCCGAATTTGCCAGCCACCGTGGCAAGCAACAGCGTGGTGGAGATGACACTCATCACGCCATACTGTTCCAGCGAAAACGCGCGGGTAAAAATGGGAAACGAAATCAGCCCCGCAATCACCACCAGCACGGAGCCCAACGAGTAATTGGTGACGTGAACAGCAAGGCGCTTGAGCATTCGGATCCTGGATTGGTCGGTTGACGGTCGTGATGCAAGGCACCCCCCGCGCGTTGGGCTTTATGCATCGACTTCCCCCTCATTGTCGATGCGTGAATCGACAATCCTTGGGCCGGAGCGCGAACAGATTCACGCAACCCGGCATTCCAAGAGTGGATTTCCACATAAAGTCCGTCACGATCGCTTTCGCATTGACCGCAGGAGACCCGGATGAAGGTAGCAGTGATCGGTTCAGGCTACGTCGGCCTGGTGACAGGCGCTTGTTTCGCCGACCTTGGTGTACACGTCACTTGCGTCGATATCGACGAAGTCAAGATCAAACGTTTGCGCCAAGGTGACATTCCGATTCACGAACCCGGCCTGGACGCGCTCATCAAACCTGCCGTTGCCGCCGGCAGGTTGCAGTTCACGACGGATCTGCGGCAGGCCGTGGCGGGCCGTGACGTCGTGTTCATCGCTGTGGGGACGCCGTCTGATGAAGACGGTTCGGCGGACTTGGCTTACGTGCTGGCTGCAGCCAAATCGGTGGGTGAAGCTATCGATGGCTTCACCGTCGTCGTCGACAAGAGCACCGTTCCTGTGGGTACAGCCGACAAGGTGCATCAAACCATCGCTGCTGCTTTGCGTGCGCGCGGCGCGGCCCACGAGTTCGCCGTGGTGTCCAACCCAGAATTTCTCAAGGAAGGTGCTGCCGTCAACGACTTCATGCGTCCAGACCGCATCGTGCTCGGTTTGCCACACGGCGCAATCGGCACGCGCGCCCGCGAAGTCATGGATCGACTCTACGCACCCCTGCAGCGCAATCATCAACGCACGATCTACATGGATGTGCGGTCCGCCGAGCTCACCAAGTACGCGGCGAACGCGATGCTCGCGACGCGCATCAGTTTCATGAACGAGCTGGCCAATCTTGCCAGTGTCGTCGGCGCCGACATCGAATCGGTGCGCCAGGGCATCGGCTCGGACTCGCGCATCGGTTTCGACTTTCTCTACGCCGGAACCGGCTACGGCGGATCGTGCTTCCCGAAGGACATTCGCGCCATTGCGCACACGGGGCGCGAACACGGTCTGGACCTCGAAATCGTGCGCGCTGTGCAGTCTGTCAACGAACGACAAAAGACGGTGCTGGTGCGAAAGATCAAGGAGCGCTTCGGCGCCGACTTGACGGGACGCACGTTCGCCCTTTGGGGCTTGGCGTTCAAGCCCAATACCGACGACATGCGCGACGCACCCAGCCGGATCATCATCCGCAGCCTGCTCGACGCGGGCGCACGAATCGTTGCCTATGACCCCGTGGCGATGCCCGAAGCCCGACGAGTCGTCGCGGCCGATCTCGCCGACGCCGCCGAGGCGCTGCGGCGCATGGCCTACGCGGACTCGCCTGAGGCGTGCCTGGAGGGTGCGGACGCGCTCGTGATCGCAACCGAATGGAAGGTCTTCAAGAGCCCTGATTTTGAATTGATGCGCCGTCGCCTCAAAACCCGAACCCTCTTCGACGGTCGAAATTTGTTCGTGCCGCGAACGATGGCGGAAGAGGGGCTCGAGTACCACTCCATCGGTCGTCGCATCGCCAAGATTGCGACCCCGTCTGCGGCCTAGAAATCTCGCTCGCGACCCACAGCAGCCGCCCTCGCGCCTGCCGGACGCGGCCGATACCCACGTGAGGCGCGTTAGCGGCTGTTTGCGAGGTCTCGCCGGGGCGGGACCACAGTCGACGGCGCGGATGCCGGCAAGGTGACTGCGGAGGCGGCACCTAGCGCCTGCCCGGCGGGTGGCAACGGCGCCCTGGGCGCAATCACTTCGTGCGGCGCCGCCGCGAGTCCCGGCACAGTGGCAGCCCCCGCGGCCAACTTTCCCGTCGCCGGCAAAGGAAGCGCCGGCACTTCAAGCTTGACCGATGCACCGCCCTCGGCCGGCCCGATCGACGCCGTGCGCAGACTGACCGATTGAAGCACCAGCTGACTGTCGACTCGCGCGCCGACGGCAAACGCCCGCGGCGCTTTCCCATCCACGGAAATCAGCGCGACACCTTGCAACGAAGGCGTCGCGCGGGGTGCGCCGCCCTTGGGCGCCATCACGCCATGCAGGCGAAAGCGCGATGCCATCGCCGGCGCCACGGCCAGCGCCGCAGTGGGAGTCGGTGCGGTGCCCAGCAAGCGCGTCAAGTCGCCACGCACCGCGGCTGAGCCCACCGCCGCCACCGCATGCGGCGGCGCACTCGGCGCGCGCACGAGCAGTTTCAGCGACCAGTACACGACACCGCCCGCGACCAGGGCCCAAACGACGAATGCTGCGAGTCGCGTCACCATGCTTTGATTATGATTCATGCGCTTCACAAATTGTGCGTGCGCGCGGCGCAAGAAAACGTCATCATGCTGAAGATGAAAACC
>JBEBHW010000674.1:0-2667 GCA_040081145.1 Burkholderiaceae bacterium | reverse complement strand
TCGACCGCGAATGGTTCAAGCGTCTCGGGGGTGGCAAGTGAGCGCACCTGTTGCCTTGCTCCGTGCCAACGGCATCGAAAAGCGCTTCGGCGCCGTTGTCGCCGCAAGCGAAATCAATGTCGACATCCCGGTCGGCCAGCGCATCAGCCTGATCGGCAGCAACGGCGCGGGCAAGACGACGTTCGTCAACATGATCACGGGTTACATGAAACCCGACGCCGGAACCATTCACTTCGGCGAACTCGACATCACGCAGCTTTCGCCACGCGCGATCACGCGTTTGGGCGTCGCACGCTCGTTCCAGATTCCGCAGCTGTGCGCCGAGCTGAGCGTGCTCGACAACATGTTGGTCGCCATCGCATGCCATGGCGACAGGCTGTCGTTCTGGCAACCCGCGCGCCGCGCCCAAGCCTTGGCTCGCGCCGACGAATTGCTCGCGCGGTTTCGCCTCACGGAGCATCGCGACCGGCGCGCCGCCGAGTTGCCCGGCGGCGTGCGCAAGCTGCTCGACATCGCGATGGCGCTGACCGGCGAGACGAAGTTGCTGCTGCTCGATGAGCCGACGAGCGGCGTCTCCGCCGAGGAAAAATTCCCGATGATGGACATCGTGATGCAGGCTCTCGGCGCGCAGGCGCTGACCGTCTTGTTCGTCGAACACGACATGGACATCGTCGAGCGCTACGCGGATCGCGTGCTCGCGTTCTACAGCGGCAAAATCATCGCCGACGATGTGCCCCAAGTCGCACTCGCTCTCGACGACGTGCGCCGTTACGTGACCGGTGCCCCCGAGCTGCGCCATGCTGAACATTGACGCGATTCACGTCGCGATAGGGTCCGTGCAGGTGCTGCGCGGGCTGACGCTGACCGTCGCGCAAGGCCGCATGGTCGGTCTGGTGGGGCGCAACGGCGCGGGCAAGACGACGTTGATTCGTGCCGTGATGGGCCACTTGAGCGCGACGCAAGGCCGCATCACGTTCGAGGGCCAGGATCTCGCCACGCTGCCGCGCCACGCACGCGCGGCATTGGGAATCGGCTACATGCCCGAAGACCGCGGCCTGGTTCCCGAACTCAGCGTCGAAGAAAACGTTCTCGTGCCGGTGTGGGCGTCGAAGGCGCTGAAAGTTGAAGAGCGCCTGCAGTTCGTCTACAGCGTATTGCCCGAACTGCGGGAGATGCGCGAGCGTCGTGCGCTGCTGCTCTCGGGCGGCCAGCAAAAACTCGTCGCGCTGGCGCGCGCGCTGGCGGTGGGAACAAGGCTGTTGCTGCTCGACGAGCCGTTTGAGGGCGTGGCGCCGGCGTTGGCGAATCGGCTCGCCGAAGTGATCGGTGGCCTGCGCGACGGCAAGATGTCGGTGCTGATCGCGCAGTCCGATCTGAACCACTCGCGCAGCCTCGTCGACGCTGAGTTCGTGATCGAACGCGGCGCGAATCTGGCGCCGGCCGATGCCGGTGCGGGTTCCGCAGCGTGACGCGATGAACCACTGGCAGGGCTACCCGGTTCCGGCGACGCGCATCGAGGCGCCGAGCGCCGATCGCATGGTACGTGCCTTCGCGCAACGCCCGCAAAGCGTGCACGCGATGTTGGCGCGCGCGGTGCGCGAATGCGGCGCGCACGAGGCCTTGGTCTGCGAGGGGCAGCGCTGGACTTACTCTGAACTCGACGAACAGGCGTCGCGAATTGCCGGTGGGCTGGCGGCACGCGGTGTGGGCCCAGGCGACCGGATTGCGCTGTTCATGGGCAATCGCGCCGAGTTCGTCTTCGTGTTTTTCGCGGTGCAGCGCCTGGGCGCGGTTGCGGTGCCGATCGGGGTTCGCGAAGTGCGCGCAGGGCTGACATTTCTGCTCAATCAGTGCACCGCCAAAGCGATCGTCTTCGACGCCGACCTGGCGCCACGCATTCCCGATGCGCAAGAAGTGCCGACGCTGACGCTGCGCATCGTGGTGGGCAGCGCCCCGGGTGCCGAGGCGTTGGCGGACGTCGCCTCGAGCGTCCACCGCGCGGCACCGGTCGCGGCGCGCGAACCCGCGAACGAACCCACGAACGAACACGCGACGGCCGTGATCCTCTACACCTCGGGAACGACAGGCCACCCGAAGGGCGCGATGCTGACGCACTTCAACCTCGCGCACTCGGTGCTGCACTACGCAGCGTGCATGCAACTGCGCGCTGGCGACCGCTCTGCGCTGGCGGTCCCGGCGAGTCACGTCACGGGGCTCGTCGCGATCATCCTCGCGATGACGCACGTGGGCGGCACGGTGATCATCGTTCCCGCGTTCAAGGCCGCAGACTTCGTGGCGCTGATGGCGCGCGAACGCATCACCCACACCCTCATGGTGCCGGCGATGTACACACTGTGCCTGATGACGCCCGGCTTCGCGCAAGCAGCCCTCATGAACTGGCGCATCGGCGGCTTCGGCGGTGCACCGATGCCCGTCGCGACGATCGACGCGCTGGGCGCGACCGTGCCGAATCTCGTATTGATCAACGCCTACGGCGCGACCGAAACCACCTCGCCGGTGACGATGATGCCCGCCGGCCTGACGCGCGAGCACGCCGACAGCGTGGGCGTCGCGCTGCCGTGCGCCCAGATCGTCGTGATGGACGAACAAGGCGTTGAAGTCCCCGTCGGCGAAACCGGTGAGCTGTGGATCGCCGGGCCGATGGTG
>JBEBHW010000673.1:0-2671 GCA_040081145.1 Burkholderiaceae bacterium | reverse complement strand
GCACGTCTTCGTCATCGAACAGAATCGCGACGCCCAATTGCGCACCATGCTCGTCACCGAGCAGGAAGTGGATCCGGCGAGGCTGGAGCCGGTGCTGCACTACGACGGCACGCCGATCACGGCACGCTTCATCACCGCCGAGATTGCGACGCGCTTGAAGCGCTTCAATGTCGAGCCCCTGGTCAAGGGAAAAGTGGCATGACGTATATCGCCAAACCGAAACTGCACCACCCCACGCTGCCCGCGAACGCGCTGGGGCTGACGCGGCGCGACTACGAAGGCAAGATCTCGACGCTGTGCGCCGGCTGCGGCCACGATTCGATCTCCGCCGCGCTCGTGCAGGCGTGCTGGGAACTCGCCATCGAGCCGCACCGCGTGGCCAAACTCTCAGGCATCGGCTGCTCGTCAAAGACGCCCGATTACTTCCTCGGCAACTCGCACGGCTTCAACACCGTGCACGGGCGTATGCCCTCGGTGTTGACCGGCGCGAACCTGGCGAACCGCGAGCTGCTGTACCTGGGCGTGTCGGGCGACGGCGACTCGGCCTCGATCGGCCTCGGCCAATTCGCGCACGCGATGCGCCGCGGCGTGAACATGACTTACATCGTCGAGAACAACGGCGTCTACGGCCTCACCAAAGGCCAGTTCTCGGCGACGGCAGACGCCGGCAGCAAGAGCAAGAAGGGCGTGATCAACAGCGACACCGCGATCGACCTGGTGGCGCTCGCGCTGCAAATGGGTGCGAGTTACGTGGCGCGCAGTTTTTCCGGCGACAAGGAACAGCTCGTGCCGCTCATCAAGGGCGCGCTGCGCCACGGCGGCGCGGCGCTGCTCGACGTCATCAGCCCATGCGTCGCGTTCAACAACCACGCCGGCAGCACGAAGAGTTATGACTACGTTCGCGAGCACAATGAAGCCGTGAACCGCATCGACTTCATGCCGAGTCGCGACGCGATTCAAGCGAAATACGCGCCCGGCGAAGTGATCGAGGTGACGCAACACGACGGCAGCGTGCTGCGCCTGCGCAAGCTCGCCGGCGGTTACGACGCGGGCGATCGCCTTGCGGCGCTCGGCCACATCGCGGCGCATGAAGCGCGCGGGGAAATCCTCACCGGCTTGCTCTACGTGAATGCCTCGGCCCAGGACTTGCACGCGCATTTGAAGACGGTGCAGACGCCGCTGAACCAGCTGAGCACAGCCGAGTTGTGCCCGGGCGCGGCAGCGCTGGCGGCGATCAATGCGGAGATGGCTTGAGGGGCGGTTTCGTCGACGCCGCTGTGACTCGCTGCTGGCGCAGTTTCCGGCGAAGGTCTGTGATGCAGTCCCACCCTTAGAAGCTGAACTTCACGCCGAGGCTGAAAATCGTGTCGCCATCGGTCCGCCCCACCGTCCCGTCCACCTGAAGTCCCTTGCCCAGTTCTTTGCGCGCTCCGACCTGAAATGTCGGCTTGGCGTGCTCCTGGCCAAACGCCTCGATGTGGCCGACCAAGTCGCCATGGTCGCGCTCGAGTGCCAGGCCCCAGGTGCCGAAGCTCGATCCGCCGGAGGGCTTGGCGGCGCCGAGGTTGGCGTTCAGCGCGAACTCGTTCTTCTTGCACGTCGCTGCCGAGTAGGCGTAGGGCTGATTACCGCCCGGGTTCTGATGCTGCTGGCCCAGCGCGACGAGGAAGTTGCAACCTGACTTCTGCGGCTCCGTGATGCGCACGCGCACCAGGGCACCGACGGAGGTGACCGCGTCGGTGCGATTGCGCGCCAGCGGGATCGAGAA
Source organism: Burkholderiaceae bacterium (assembly GCA_040081145.1). Taxonomy (GTDB): domain Bacteria; phylum Pseudomonadota; class Gammaproteobacteria; order Burkholderiales; family Burkholderiaceae_C; genus JAEMQF01. Next base: position 903 of record JBEBHW010000673.1, on the reverse strand, counting down.
CTCGACCACTTCCCACGGCGAGTACGCCGGCACGACGTTGAGCACATTCGTGCCGCCGGCCTCGCGCGCAAACCACGCTTCGACGTGACCGGTGCCCTTGTCGTCCACATTCGCGTCGTCCACGCTGAGTGGCCGCCCGGCCCACGCGCCGCTGCAGAGGAGCGTGAGGGCGAGCGCGCACGCAGGTGCGGCCAGGGTGCAGAGCGATTCGGTTCGATTCATGGGGGTCCTCAGGGTTCGTGGCGCCGACCCGCCAGCATTGACGGGCGCCGCATGATAGCGGCGTGCCGAGCCGGTCAACGGCGCAGCCGGCGATGCTCGAGCGCGGGCAGTTGGCCGCGCACCGACGCCAGGCGCGACGGGTCAAGGTCGGCGCTGACAATGCCTTCTCCTTCGGGCAGGACGCCGAGCACCTCGCCCCAGGGATCGACGATCATGCTGTGGCCCCACGTGCGGCGCCCGTTTTCATGAGTGCCGCCCTGCGCCGGTGCGATCACGTACGCCTGGTTCTCGACGGCGCGCGCGCGCAGCAGCAGCTCCCAGTGCGCGCGCCCGGTCGTGTAGGTGAATGCGGAGGGCACGGCGATCAAGTCGCACGGCGGCGCCATGAGCGCGCGGTACAACTCGGGAAAGCGCAGGTCGTAGCACACGCTCAGGCCCACGCGCAGCGCGCCGCATTGCACGGCCACGGGTGCGCTGCCGGGTTCCAGGACGCGGCCTTCGTCGTAGCGCTCGCGCCCGTTGTCGTAACGGAACAAGTGCATCTTGTCGTAGCGCGCCGCGAGCGATCCGTCAGGCGCGAACACCAGGCTGCTGTTGCGCACGCGCTGCGGATCGTCGCAGCGCAGCGGCAGCGTGCCGCCGATGACCCAGAGGCGATGCTCGCGCGCCGCGGCTGCGAGC
>JBEBHW010000672.1:0-2674 GCA_040081145.1 Burkholderiaceae bacterium | reverse complement strand
GAAGGCACTGATACCGCGTGACGTCAAGCCCGACGCCAAACTGTCAACCAAGACTTTTTGCATATATCTCCCTGCAATTTCGAAGCAGAACACCGAGATCCTTATGAAGCTTAAGACGCAGTGATAAAATAATTAATCAATGAGTCGCTGGATCGATGGTTTGAATTCTGCTAAAAACACCTGCGTGAAGACATCCCCAGTCCATGGGGAGAGGGTGGGAAAGAACGTAGAAATTACCGATATTGATTAATTTGGTTAAGGAAACTAGAAATTCCACGCGTGGCGCGGACGATTTTCCACATAGTTAATTCATGGTTAATGTACAAGCCAATGTCGCAGACCAAGGCCGATCGATTTCAGAGTTTTGCGGTGCTTACGACAAAACCCGCATCGATTGCGGCTCGCAATCTGAACTTCGACTTAACAATATCGTGTCGGCGCGGCAGGCCGGTGAAGTGGGAAGTTCCCGGCCACCGATCCGGCGCCTCAGGACTAGGAGCCTGGGCGGCAGAAAGCCGCCGGCTGCTAGCTGCAACGCCATCAGACCAAATTGCGCGAGCCTGCGAGGGGAATGCCGCGCTGCGTGTCGTAGGTCGGCCGCTCGATCAGACCGAGGTCGAGCGCGAGCATGCGCAAGTCCAACGCCGAGCGCAACTTGAGCTTTTGCATGACGAGGGCACGGTGCTTCTCGACGGTCTTTGCGCTGATGTGCAGCGCTTCTCCGGCGCTGCGGTTCGTGTGCCCGTCGGCGATGTGAACGAATACCGAGCGCTCGCGCTTGGTCAGCACGTCCAGAAGGGCATCGCTGCGATCCGCGCCGTCATCCGCGCTCATCAAGAGGCGCCGTGAGACTTGCGGGTCGAGGAACGGCCGGCCCGCGACCACCTCATGCATCGCGAGCTCGAGGGCTTCGCCCGGCTGCTCCTTGTCGATGAATCCGTCACAACCCGCGCGCAGCGCCTCGCGTGCGCTCGCCTCGGCGCGCGGCTGGCTCAGCACCAGGATCTTCGGCGCATCGGGCATTTGCCGTAGCGCCTTGATCACCTCGGTGCAGCCCGGCTCGGCGATGCCCAGGCTGAGCAGCAGCAAGGTCGGACGCAGCCGCTGCACCGCCTCGATGGCCTGGTCTCCGGTGGCGGCTTCGCCGATGGACTCGCAGGCATCGATTTTCTCAACCACGGCGACAAGGCCCTTTCGCACCAGCCATTGAGGCTCGGCGATAACGATGCGAATCGGCTCCGACGCGACACGCTGCAAGCCGGCAACAGTGTTGAATGGTTTGTGGGTCATCTCGATGTCGTCAAGTCTCATGTCTGTCCCCTGGTCTTTGCTCATTTGGATTGAATGTCGTGTTGTTTGCCGGCGCTAGCGTCGAGCACCGGGTGTCTTGCCCGTCGGTGGCGCTGCGCCCGCCGCCGGCGCACTGGGCGGCACATAGCTGAATTTCCAGTCCGCGTAACTCTGCGCGCCGTTGAAATCCTTCTGCACACCCGAGAAACCGGCCTGCCGAAACGGCATTCCCTCGGCCTTGCTGTACACGCCGATCAGTACCGCGCCTTGACGGATTTCGACGAAAGCCTGTTGCGGTGCGAGCGGGTCGCGAAATTCCTTGCGCAGGTGGCGCTTCGGAAACGGGAAGCGCTTGTCCAGAACCAAGTCGTCGATGCTCGTGGGCATCTTGTGCACGGTGTTGGGCGCTTCGCGCCAATACGATTCGATGGCCAGGCGGTACTGCTCCCCGACGAACAACAGTTCTTCTTCGTTGGCGCGCTGACGCGCATCGATCCAGCGTGGCCCGGCTTGCACTGCGGTCAACGCCGACAGCGCAATGAAGACGAGCACGCCGATCAACAGCATGCCGCGCTGCGCGTGGCGGGTGCCGCGGAGGATCGTCCGGCGCGCCATGATTGCCGTGTTGCGCGTCAAAGCGATTGTCCCGCCGGTTCTGCAGCAGCGCCCGGAGCGCCCGCCTGCAGGGTCGGGTCGCGCACGTCGAAGACGGCCCCCTTGGCGCCTGAAGGCGGCGCGACGACGGCCCAATCCGGCCCCTCCGTGAACGGGTTGAGCGGCACGGCGCGCAAATAGCGTTTGCTGACGAGTTCTTCGAGCTGCTCCGGATAACGCGCGTTGTCGCCATAGAACCGGTCGATCGCCTCGCGCATCTGCGCGAGATTGTTTTGCAGCACTTGTTCGCGGCCGCGTTCCAGCGAGGCCATGTAGCGCGGCATCGCCAGGCTCAGCAGCAAACCCAGCACCGCCATCACGACAACGAGTTCGATCATCGTGAAACCCGAGCTGCCGCGGCGCGGGCCCGTATTGCGAAGGCCCGCGGTCTTTCCATTTCGAGTTGCTGAGGTCATCGGTTCACCAATCGCGATAAGGCACGCCGTTCAGACCGCTGCCGTCAGCAGCGGTGCTCACGTCAAAGACATCGGCACCGGCCGACGGACTGTCGGGTGCGCTCGCATAAGCACGCAGCACCCAGGTTCTTTCCGCCGGCAGACTCGGATCAGCGACAAACGGATCGCGCGGCACGCGGCGCAGAAAAATCAACTTCTCCGAGTTCGGCGATTTCTGGTTGGCCACCCCGTCAACCAGCACTTGCAGGCTCGGCGGATAACCGGTGTCGCCGACTTCGCGGCGGATCAAGCCGGTGTCGGCAGCCGTCTTGTAG
>JBEBHW010000671.1:0-2680 GCA_040081145.1 Burkholderiaceae bacterium | reverse complement strand
AAGACGATGGAGAGCTGGAACCAGGGCGGGACCACCTGCTACCGCATCGCCGGCCCGCTCGTGCCCGGCCTGCTGATCAACCAGTTCGCTTACCTCGAAGCGCCGGGCGCCGCACCGCTCTACGTCAAGGTCACCGAGATCACCGGCACGACCGCCGTGCTGCGCACGGTCAAGGAGTACACCCACCAAAAGCACGCCGTCTGGGGCGTGACGGCGCGCAACCGCGAACAGAACTTCGCGCTGAACCTGCTGATGGATCCGGAATGCGACTTCATCACGCTCACCGGAACCGCGGGCACCGGCAAGACGCTCATGACGCTGGCCGCGGGCCTCAGCCAAGTGATGGATGAGCGCCGGTACAGCGAAATCATCGTCACGCGCGTCACCGTGCCGGTGGGTGAGGACATCGGTTTCCTGCCCGGCACCGAGGAAGAAAAGATGAGCCCGTGGATGGGCGCGCTGGACGACAACCTCGAAGTCCTGTCCAAGAGCGATGGCGCCGCCGGCGAATGGGGCCGCGCAGCGACGAACGACCTGGTGCGCAGCAAGATCAAGATCAAGAGCATGAACTTCATGCGCGGCCGAACCTTCCTCAACAAGTTCGTGCTCATCGACGAAGCGCAGAACCTTACGCCCAAACAAATGAAGACGCTGATCACGCGCGCCGGGCCGGGAACGAAAATCGTCTGTCTGGGCAACCTGGCGCAGATCGACACGCCCTACCTGACGGAAGGCAGCTCGGGGCTGACCTTTGCCGTGGACCGCTTCAAGGGCTGGCCGCATTCGGGCCACGTGACCCTGGCGCGTGGCGAGCGATCGCGCCTGGCGGATTTCGCCTCGGAAGTGCTGTAGCGCAAAATCGGCACGGCCTCGGCTGCCGCGCCGGGCGGCGCCGGCCCCATTGACGCCATGGTGCACCTGCTCAACCTCCTCGCCGCGATTGCGCTGCTCGTCTGGGGCACGCACATCGTGCGCACCGACGTGCTGCGCGTGTTCGGCGAAAACCTGCGTGGCGTGCTCGCACGCAGTTTCAACCACCGCGCCAAGGCGATGCTCGCTGGCTTGGGCGTGACGAGCCTGATGCAGTCGAGCACCGCAACCTGCCTGATCGTCGCCAGCTTCGTCGGCACCGGCCTGGTCTCAACCCCAGCGGCGCTGGCCGTGATGCTGGGCGCCGACGTGGGCAGCAGCCTGATGGCCGTCGTGTTTTCGTTCGACCTGTCTTGGTTGTCGCCGCTGCTGATCTTTGTAGGCGTCGTGTTGTTCATCCCGAGCCAGGGCAGCTCCTCCGGTCGCATCGGGCGGGCGCTGATCGGTCTGGGCCTGATCACGTTGGCGCTGCAACTCATCGTCGGCGCGACCAAGCCCTTGACCGATTCGCCGGCGATACGCGCGATGCTCGCCGCGCTCCCCAATGAAGTCCTGCTCGACATCGTCGTCGGCGCGGTTCTGACCGTGCTCGCCTACTCGAGCCTGGCCATCGTGCTGCTCGTCGCCACGCTGGCCACCACGGGAATCCTGCCGATCACGGTGGCGCTGGGCCTGGTGCTCGGTGCGAACCTGGGCAGCGGCGTGCTCGGGTTGCTCGCGACGAGTCGTGCCTCGCCCCAAGTGCGGCGTTTGCCGCTCGGGAATCTGCTGTTCAAGGTGCTCGGCGCGATGCTCGTCATTCCGTTCTTGCCACGCCTGCTGGATCAGCTGCCGCATTGGCTCGGCAGCGTGCACCACCAGGTCGTCGGTTTCCACCTCGGATTCAACCTGTGCATGGCGGTGCTGTGCGTCGGCTTCACCGGTGTGTTGGGTCGCTGGGTCGAGCGCTGGCTGCCCGAACGCGCGAGCGATCCGAACTCGCTCAAGCCGCGCCATCTCGACGCGGTGGCATTGGCCACGCCGTCGCTCGCGATCAGCTGTGCGGCGCGCGAAGCCTTGCGCCAGGCCGACGTGGTGGAGACGATGCTGCGCGGCATGGTCACGGTGATCCGCAACAACGATTTGCAGCTCGCCGAAAAGCTGCGCGCCATGGACGACACCGTCGACGAGCTCTACACCGCGATCAAGTTGTACCTGACGCAGATTTCCCGCGAAGCGCTCTCGGAACGCGAGAGCCGGCGCTGGACCGACGTGGTCTCGTTCACGATCAACATGGAGCAGATCGGCGACATCATCGAGCGCGTGATTCAAGACGTCGAAGACAAGAAGGTGCGCAAGAACCGCAGCTTCTCGGAAGCCGGGATGGCCGAGATCTGCAATTTGCACGAGATGCTGCTCAGCAATCTGCGTTTGGGCATGAGCGTCTTCCTCGAAGGCAACGTGCGCGATGCGAAGAAGCTGCTGGAGGAAAAGGCGCGTTTTCGGGACCTCGAACACCAGTACGCCGCGAGCCACATCGGGCGCCTGCGCGACAACACGGCGCAAAGCATAGAGACGAGTTCACTGCATCTGGACCTGATCAGCGACCTCAAACGAATCAACTCGCACATCTGCTCGATCGCCTACCCCATCCTCGAATCGGCTGGCGCGCTGCGCGACAACCGCATTCGCCACTCGCAGCTCGTGACGCAGCACGACGACACGCTCGCCTGAGGCGTACTGGGGAGCGCGCCTACAGCAGGCGGCGGCGTTGCAACCATGCAGCCAGGATCACGGCCGCTTCGAGCGTGAAGGCCTCGCCCAGCAGGCG
>JBEBHW010000047.1:0-11747 GCA_040081145.1 Burkholderiaceae bacterium | reverse complement strand
CTGGACAAGAACGGCCGCTGCATCGACGGCTTGGGCGCGCTCGGCTTCGGCTTTGTGGAAGTCGGCACCGTCACGCCGCTGCCGCAAAGCGGCAACCCCAAGCCGCGGCTGTTTCGCTTGCCCGAAGCCAACGCCTTGATCAACCGGCTCGGCTTCAACAACGATGGCCTGGCGCGCTTCGTCGCCAACGTGCAGCGCGCGAAATTCCGCGAACGCGGTGGCATCCTCGGCCTGAACATCGGGAAGAACGCGAGCACGCCCATCGCCAATGCAGTCGACGATTACCTCACCTGTCTCACAGGCGTCTACCCGCATGCGGATTACGTGACGGTGAACATCTCGTCGCCCAACACCGCCAACTTGCGCGCGCTGCAAGACGATGAAGCGCTCGCCGGTTTGCTCGGTGCACTGCAGAAGCAACGCGCCGAGCTGGCGCAAGCGCATGGGCGCGAGGTGCCGCTTTTCGTGAAGATCGCTCCCGACCTGGGAGCGGCGCAGGTCCAGCAGATCGCCGGCGCATTGATCAAACACGGCATCGACGGCGTGATCGCGACGAACAGCACGACGTCGCGCGAAGGTGTCGCGCATTTGCCGAGCGGCCGTGAGGCCGGCGGCCTGAGTGGGCCGCCTTTGATGCAGCCGAGCAACCGCGTCATCGAATTGCTGCGTGCGATCCTCGGGTCGGGCTACCCCATCATCGGCGTGGGCGGCGTGATGAGCGGCGCCGATGCATCAGCAAAAGTCGCCGCAGGCGCGGACCTGGTGCAGATCTACACCGGCTTCATTTACCGCGGGCCCGAACTCGTGACGGAGGCGGCGCGGGCGCTGGCGCAGCGCTGACTCTGCGGCGCGGTTTGGCTTCGGGCCTGGATTCTTTTTCCAGCTCGACGTCGATCAGGCGGCGAAAGCGAATCAGCGCGGCGTCCATCGCCAGCGGCATCATCCGCGCCGCCGGGCTGCGCGTGATCGACTCGGCCTGGGCGGTGATCATGGCGCGGTCTTCGTTGAACGCGGCGACCAGGCTGTCGTAGATCGACTGGACGATCTGGGCGTCGCCCGCGCCGGCGCGGTGCGATTGCTGGAAGAAGTAGTGCGTCGTCGTCGCGGTTTCGGGCGTCAGCGTCTGGCAACTGTGGAGTTGCACGGCATTGCGCAGCTCGCCCGGCGCGTCGTCCACCGGCGCGCCGCCCGAGTGCATGAGCAGCGTTCCAGGCAGCACGAAGTCGTAGATGAACCAGCGGTTCAGCAGCGTGTCGAACTGGCGAAAGCGCTGGTAAAACGGCGGCGCGGGAACGTTTGGCACGCGCCTCGTCACGCGAATTCCGCGTGCAATGTCTTCGATATCGGCGCGCGCCTGCGCAATCATCGGGCTGCCACCCAGCGTCTTTTCGTGCACATAGCTCAGGTGCGAGAAATCGAGCAGGTTGTCGCAGACCAGTTGGTAGCTCGTGTCGTAGTGCAGGTAGCCGGGCTTGTTGCGCCAGTCGGGGTGGTCGTTCGAGAAGTTGTCGGGCAACAGCAGCGCATCGGCCTTCTCCGGATCGCCCATCCAGACAAATACCCATTTGTTCTTCACGGTCACCGGGTAGGTTTTGACGCGTGCCGCGGCTGGCACTTGCGCCGAGCCGGGAACCTCGATGCAGCGACCGCTCGGATCGAACTTCAGACCATGGTAGCCGCAGCGCACGTTGTCGCCCTCTTTGCGGCCGAGCGACAGCGGCGCGAGGCGGTGACAGCAGCGGTCTTCCAGCGCCGTCAGCGCGCCGTTTGAGGTTCGGTAGACGAGGATGGGCTCGTCCAGCACGCGCCGGCTGAACAGGGCGTCGGCACCGATTTCATGGTCCCACGCGATCACGTACCAGCAGTTGCGGATGAACACGGCAACGCCTTTGCGCCCGTGGGCGAAAGTCAGTGCAGGGCGACGCCGGTCTTCGCGGCCAGCTCTTCGCGCGTCACACCAGGTGCGAGTTCAACGATCTTCAGGCCGTGAGGCGTGACGTCCATGATCGCCAGATCCGTGATGATGCGGTCGACCACCGCCACCCCGGTCAGCGGTAACGTGCAGCGCGGCAGGATCTTCAGCTCGACGCTGCCGTCCTTCTTCTTCGCGACGTGCTCCATCAGCACAACGACGTTCTTCACGCCGCCCACCAGGTCCATCGCTCCGCCCATGCCCTTCACCATCTTGCCGGGGATCATCCAGTTCGCCAGATCGCCCTTCTCGCTGACCTGCATCGCACCCAGAATGCTCAAGTCGATCTTGCCGCCTCGGATCATCGCGAAGCTGTCGTGCGAGCTGAAGATGCTCGAACCGGGAATCGTCGTCACCGTCTGTTTGCCGGCGTTGATGAGGTCGGCGTCAACCTGATCCTCCGTGGGAAACGGGCCGATGCCCAGCATGCCGTTCTCGCTTTGCAACCAGACTTCGATCTCCGGGCTGACGAAGTTGGCCACCAGCGTGGGCAGGCCGATGCCGAGGTTGACGTAGTAGCCGTCTTTCAGCTCTAACGCGGCACGCGCCGCCATTTGGTCGTGGGTCCAGGCCATGGTTGGGGTTCCTTGTGTTGCGGTGCGGAGGTTCAGGCCGCCGCGCTGACGGTGCGTTTTTCGATGCGCTTTTCCGGCGTCGCATTGACGACGATGCGGTGCGCGTAAATGCCGGGCAGGTGGACCGAGTCGGGGTCGAAGCTGCCGGTCGGGTGAATTTCTTCCACTTCAACCACCGTGATTCTCCCCGCCATCGCGACCGCGGGATTGAAGTTGCGCGCGGTGCGGCGAAAGATCAGATTGCCCGACTGGTCGGCTTTCCACGCTTTCACCAGCGACACTTCGGGAACGAGGGCGCGCTCCATCACGTACTGGTGGCCGTCGAACTCGCGCAGCTCTTTGCCCTCGGCGACCAGTGTTCCCACGCCGGTGCGCGTGTAGAACGCCGGAATTCCGGCGCCACCGGCACGCAGTTTTTCGGCGAGCGTGCCCTGCGGCGTGAATTCGAGTTCCAGTTCGCCCGCCAGGTACTGGCGCTCGAACTCCTTGTTCTCGCCGACGTAGCTCGAGATCATTCGCTTGATCTGGCGCGTCTCGAGCAACAGGCCCAAGCCAAAGCCGTCGACACCGGCGTTGTTCGAAATCACGGTCAGGTTTTTCACGCCGCTGTCTCGCAGCGCGGCGATCAAGGCCTCGGGAATGCCGCACAGGCCGAAGCCGCCCACCGCGAGCAGTTGTCCGTCTCGCACGATGCCCTTGAGCGCGGCCGCAGCGCTGGGGTAGAGTTTTTTCATCTTCGTTTCTCCGGTTCGAATTTGAGTCAACGGCACCTGTGCCACGTCGCAGCCGGGCATTGTCTACGACTCCAGGTGCGCGCGCATCCAGTTTGGCATCGGCTTGGACTTCTGCTCTTTGAAGTCGACCCAGACCGCGGTCGCACCCCCTGTGGCGTAGACGACGCCCGGCGCGTCGCTGCGCTCGAGCGTGATGAAGGTGTCAAAGCTGCTGCGCCCGGGGTTGGCCACGTAATGGCGCACCAGCACCACGCCCGGGTATTCGAGCTGCTTGATGAAGTTGCAGAACGCGTTCACGATCAGCGCGCCCTCGCCCGCCGTGTCCAGGCGCCCGCAGACACTGCCGAGCCACTCCAGGCGCACGGTTTCAAAATAGCGGAAGTAGATCGTGTTGTTCACATGGCCCATCGCGTCCATGTCGCCCCAGCGGATCGGGATCGTCATCTCGAGCGTGAGTTTCTTTTTTTCCGGCAGCTCGAAGCGCATGATGACTGTCAAGCTCTCAGGTCGTTCGGGCCACGCCGAGTTCCACGTAAAGCTGATCGAGGCGCAAACGCAGCTCATCCACTTCGCGCTTCAGCGCCGCCTGCTGCTGCTTGAGCGCGACGATTTCACTGGTGGCGACGAAGTCTTGCGCATCGGCGCCGGCGCTCGCCACACCCGGGTCCACTGCACCACAAAGTTGGTGCATCCAGCGCTGTTCGCGCGCGCCTGCCTGGCGCGCCAGCTTCACGACCAAGGGCCCGCCCTTTTCCTCCGGGCGCGCCGCCAGTTCGTCCAGAAACCCCTCCACCGCCGACAGATCCGCGAAGCGGTGCAGCCGTTCGCAGTTGATGCGCAGCTCGGACATCGTTTGCGGCCCACGCAGCAACAGCGCCGCGAGCAAGGCGACCGACTGCGACGGCAAGCCCAGCGCCCGCCCCAGGTTGTGCTCGTAGCGCGTGACGCGCGACCCGCTCGATTCGAATGCCAGGCTCAAACCCTTCAGCGAATCGACGGCCATTTGCACTTCGGCTTCCGACGCATTGATGACGGGATCGCGCGCCGTTTTCTGGTTGCAGCCGAGCGTGAGCGAATTGAGCGACAGCGGGTAGCTGTCGGGCACGGTGTGCGCCTTTTCGATCAGCACGCCCAGCACGCGGGCTTCGAGGGGCGAGAGGGTGCGCAAGCCCATCTCAGCTGCCGCGGATCTTGAAGAACAGATCGTGGTTCCGGTCGAACGCGCGAAACCCGGCGACGAGCGCATCCATCGCAAGGCTTGTCGATTCCGGCGCGATGTAGCGCAGCGCATGACGCGCACCTTGCGCGGCATGGTCGAAGTGGTCGGCTTCGACACCCCCGCCGTGCCCGCTGTGCACCCCCACCCAGGCATAACAGCGGTGCTCTGCACCGGCCAGCTTCACCGTCGAGCGCATCAGATGCTGTACCAAATCGCTGCGCTGGGCGCGCAGGTACTCGTCGATGAGGGAGAACTCGCGGTCGGCAAGCAACTCCGACCCTAAATGGAAGCCCATGGCCGAAAACGATTGCGCCAGCCTGCCCGGGTCAGCGCTCGTCTTCCCGGTGTAGCCGGCCAGAACGCCTGCGTTCACCGCGCCGAGCTCGGGCGGTTCGTCTTCCTCCAACGATTCAGTGCCCAGGCCGAAGAAGTCCTTCATGCAGATCAGGGAAGCTTGCGCCATGCAGCGGTGCGAATCGCGCAAGGGGTTGATGTGATCGTCGTATTCGTCGCGTGCCGCATCGAAGAAGAAGCTCGCGACGTAGTTGCTGCGGTCGGCCACCGCGCGCGGGAATCCGGGCTCCTGAAACAGGTCGCGGCCATTTCCGACCATGGCGGTCAATGCCGAAACGCCGTTGGCGAAGCAGCCGTTCCATGAGGCGTAATCGACAAAGAAGCGCAAAACATCGTTGCCGCTTCCCAGAAGCGAAAGCCTAGCTCGGACCCGTTCTTCGACCGATGCGAAATCCACCAACGTGCGAAAGAAGGCCGCGTCGAGCGGCGGGTCCGTGGCTTGATCCGCAGACGCCTGAATCACAGCGTCTTCGCCAGCGCCGCCACCGACTCCGCGTCCGGCAAACGCGCCAGCGAGCCGATCAGCGAGTCTTTCACCTGCAGATGCAGTTCGCCCAGGCGCGCCTCGGGCACGGAAAGCTGAGCCGCCAACTGGCCCACATGGCTGCGTTCGGCTTCGCTGAACTTGCCGTCGGCGTAGCCTGCCATCAGGCACATCAGCACCAACTGCTCGGCAAAGGCAACGTCGCCACGCAAGGCTGCGAGCTTGACGCCCTTGCCAGCCGCAACCACCTTGTCGTATGCGGGCATGCCGGAGAGGCGCTGCTCTTCATAGAAAGTGCGAATCAAGGCCTCCTCCTTGGGGTGCACGCCGTCGACACGGGCGGTCGACAACATGCTTTCGACCAAGGCAATCAACTGTTCGCTCGAAAACGCTTGGGGATCATGTGCACTCACGGGGTCATCTCCTTCAAGGGGGCTTGTGGATCAACGCCCCAGTGCAGCCTTGCGTGCCAGCCGCAACCGGGATTGAATTTCCTTGATCGACATCTGTTTGAAGCGCTCGGGCAGAAGCGATCGGCGCGACGTCTCCGAAACCGCGAGCAGCTCCATGAAGTCGATCATCTCGCTCTCCTGCGGCGGCATGAAGTCTTGTTTTGCCAGCGCTAAGGCGGCGATCAGCGTCAGGGCCGGGTCGCGCTGCTGGAACTCCAGACCCAGCAGAGTCATCGCCTCGAGGTCGGCGTTGGAGTAGCCACCAAGATCGGCGCACAGCGCGGCCAGAGCAGCGGAATCGGCCGCCACGGTGTCGCCATGACGCCGCAGCACGGCGCCAACCACTGCGGCGCGGTCGGCCGCGGATTCGCAGTAGAAGAACGGAATCTTGCGGTCCATCCGGCCCGGGCGCTTGATGTCGGTGTCGAGCTTGTCGGGCCGATTCGTCAGCATGATGAACAGCACCGCGCCACGATTGTCGGTGTCGGACATAAACTCCTTGAGCCGGGCGATCACGCGCGAGCTGGTGCCCTCGTCGTCGCCTTCGCCGCCGCTGTTGCCGAAGCTTCGGTCGCCCTCATCGATGAGCACCGCGATCGGCCCCATCGCCTTGACGGTGGCCAGCACGCGCTCGAGATTCTTCTCGGTGGAGCCGACCCATTTGGAGCGAAAGTTCTTCAGCGCCACCGCCGACAAGCCGGCGTCCTTCAGGAACGCCTTGATGACGAAAGTCTTGCCCGCGCCCATCGGGCCGACGGCGAGCAAGCCCATCGGCGTGAGCTTGCTGTCGCCGGCGCGCAGACTGCGCGCGATCTCCGCCAGTTCGCCCGTGATGTGCTGGGCGCCGCCCACCGCCGCCAGCCCATGTTTGGGCTCGACGAATTCGATCAGGCCGGCGCACTCCTTCTCGATCAGTTCGCGCTTGCGCGCCTGAATCAGGCGCAACACATCGTCATCCGGGTCACTAGAGGGCACGGCCTTCGTGGGTTCGACGAGCTTCACGATCTCATCGGCCGTCATACCGGCGGTGATGCCAGCGAAGCGCTTCGCTCGCTCCTGGGCGTCAGGTGCGCCGCTCAACAGCTGCGCGATGAGCTTTTCGCGTTCGGCCTCCGTCATTGAACTGTCGCCGGAGGCCCGCATCAGGCTCTCGATCTGTACCGCGCGCAGGCCTGCCATGCGCTCGGCGTAGAGGCGCAACTGCTTGTCGGTCAGTCTGGGATTGAGCTGGCGCACCACGTCGCGGCGAGCCTCCAGATCGGGCATCGGTATTTCGACCGCCGAGACCTTGGGATTCGCCAGCAAGCCCTGGTTCAAGGAGCCGAGTGTCTCGACAATGATGAACGTGATGTTGTCGGTGGCATTGAGTTTGCGATCGAGTGACCAGCGGTGAAACAGCGTGGCGACTTTGCGATCTTCCGACGAGACGAAGGCCGAGTCTTCGCTGGGCATCAATGTGTCGGCATACGGCACGATCACCGCCGTGCCGTGGCTGGCGCTCAGATGCCGTTCCAGACTGTGCAGCTTTTGCATCAAATCGCCGCCCTGGTCGAGTGCGACCTTGCCCTTCAGGCATTGCACGCCGAACTCGCTCGACACCTCGACGACCGTGCTCTTGGTCTGCTCCACCAGAACGTTGGTCAGAAAAGCATGAAGGTCATGGAACTGACCGTCGTGCAGGAAGACGTCGAAAACGTTGCGGTACAGCACGAAAGTCGACGCCTCGCCGGCGAGATACTTCTCGCGAACGAGGGCGGCCCAGCGCGGCAGTTGAGGTTTTGGCGCTGGCATCGTCTTCAGACCGCTCAAAGACTCTTGCCGGCGGTGGGCTCTGCTGCGCGCGCCTTCTTCATTTGCTCGAGCTGGGCGCGCGCCGTGACCGCTCCTGCGCTCTGGCTCAAGCCCTGCAAGCGCACGTCCAGATCGGACTGGCGCAGCTCGGCGCCGAGCTTGGCCTCCGCGACCCGGCCTTTGATGTGTTCGCGCACGCCCGAAAGCGCCTGCACCTCGGCGTCGATCGACAAGCCGTCCAGCGATTCCTGAATCTTCAGCCGCGCTTCGGCACTCTGGAACTTGGCGAGCATGCGGTCCTTCTCGGCCTTGAGCTTGTCGATTTCGCTCTTGATCTGCAACAGGCTGTTCTTGGCCTCTTCGGCATCCTTGTCGGCCTCGGCGAAATCGGCGGTCAGAGCCCGAATGTCTTCGTCGAGTGCGTTCTTCTTCTGGATGAGGACCAGCGCCAGATCGTCCTGATTGGTGGCCAGCGCCGCATTCAGTTGCGCACTCACTTTTTCCAGTTCGGTCCTGGCGCTCTCCAATCGAGACTCGATCTCGAGGCGCCGGGCGATGATGCGACCCGACGCTTGCTTGAGCTTGGTGTACTTCTCCGTCATCGACGCGATCGAATTCTGGTACGCGATCTCGGGGTGCGATTTTTCGATGTCGGTCACCCACAGCGCCACGAACCCGGTCCACAGGTTCCACAGGCGGCTCACGATTGCGTTGCTGGCCATGACTGTTCGCTCACTTTCTTTGGCTGATACGTTTGGCTGATGGACACCCGACGGCAAATCGCCATCGGATTATTCTCGTTGACCGACGGCGCGCCGGACCGGCCCCGCCGCGACGGACTGCGCACTTCGGTTCGGTTCGAGCTCGGTGCGCGCTGGACCCAGCGCATGCTCCATGTCGAGCGCGGCCTCCTCGGCCAGGCGCAGCTTGGACACCGATTCCTCGAGCAACTGGCTCAGATTTCCCGCCTGCGGCGAGCTCATCACCATCTGGAACACCTCTTCCATGCGCACCGGCATCGATACCAGCGAGGCTTCGAGTGCGCTGCGCCTTGCGCCCATTCGCTGGTGCCTGGCGATGGCTTCTTCGTAGTCAACTTTGGCTTGCTGAAGTTGTTGTTCGTCATCGCGCCCGAGCCCCTTGCCCGAGAGCCGATTCTCCACCTCGCGCAGCTTGCGCGTCACCCCCGCGACGAGGTCGCCCTTGTCGGCATCGCGCGCCACCGCGTCGCTCAGGCACATGCGCGCATAGTCCACCGTCAATTCGTCAAGCTGCTCCACCTCGCGCTCCGTCAAGGTGGTGCTGCGGTCGCTCGCGGTCCGGTACAGGGACGCGACGCGCTCGCACATTTGTCCGTAGCTGCGCAAGTGCGCGGAGCCGCCGTGAGCGTCGATCTCCTGCAGCAGGCGTTCGCGCCGCGCTTCGCGCCCGGCCCGCCGATCCGCCTTGTCCACTGTCGCCTGGAACGTGGGCAAGCCGGGCACGAACACGAGCCCGACCAGTTGAATCGCCGCCAGCATCAGCAGGCCCAGGCCCAGACCGGCGCCACCCCAAGGCAGAGACAAAAGCACCGACGCGCCCAGCACCCCCAGCGCCACGGCCTTGTTGACCGGGTGCTTGAGAAACGCCCACCAGTAGGGGGTTCGCTCGCTCACACGCTGACCCGCACATTGCCGCGGCTGCCCGAGGCACGCAAATGGTTCACCACACGCTCGTGCAGCAGACGCACCTCCGCGCTCATCAGCCAGTCGCGGCTGCGTGGCTGCAACTCGCTGACCGCAAAGTCGTCGATGATTCGCGCCGGCTGCGTGGAGAGCACGATCACCCGGTCTCCGAGCAACAACGCCTCGGTGACGTCGTGGGTCACGAACACGATGGCGCACGGTTGCGCCGCGTGCAGCCGGCTCAGCAGAGCCTGCATGTTGGAGCGGGTCTGCGCATCGAGCGCGCCGAACGGCTCGTCCATCAGCAACACGCGCGGCCGCAGCACCAGCGCACGGGCGAGCGCCACGCGCTGGTTCTGGCCCCCCGACAACTGCGAGGGATATTGATCGCGCTTGGCCGCCAGGTCCACCTCTTGCAAGATCAGGTCGACGCGATCCGCGGCCTCCTTCGACGATACGCGGCGCTTCCATTCGGCGAACGTGAAGGGGTACATCACGTTCTCGCGCACCGTGAGGTCGGGCCGGTTCGCGTAGTGCTGGAACACCATCACGGCGTCCGGGTGCGGGCCGGTGCAAGGCTTGCCGTCGATCTCGATGTGCCCCGACGTCGGCGTGACCACGTTCCAGGGCCGCACCCCGCCCAGCATGCGCAACAGCGTCGACTTGCCGCAACCCGAAGGGCCGAGCAGCATGTTGATCGCCGGCCGTTCGAACTTGACGCTCACCTTGTCCAGAATACGCAGCGTCGATCCGTCGGGTTGGGCGTATTCCTGCACGATCTCGGTCGCGCAAATCAGCGGCGGGTTCATCTCGAAGCCTGTGAAGACACGCACGGCCTCATGCTTTCGTCTCCCAGCGGAAGAAACGCTTCTTCAACCACATCAGGCTTTGGTAGGTCAGCAAGGCCACGCCGATGATGACGATGATTCCAGCGAACACCTGGTCCATCGCGCTCAGGCGCCGCGCGTTGGCGATCAACTGGCCCAGCCCCTCCTGGGCATTCACGTACTCTGCCACCGTGATGTAGGTCCAACTGACCGACACGCCCACGATCACGGCGTCCATGATGCGCGGCATCGCCAGCGGTACCAGCACCTTGGTGATGCACTCCCACGGCGTGGCACCGATGTCCTTGGCGGCGATCAGGTACTCTTCGGGCACGGCGCGCACGGCGTCGCGCACCAGCGGCGTCAGGTAGACGATCGAGCCGACGAAAAGAAAGGCGATCTTCATGAACTCGCCGATCCCGAACCACATCACCATGATCGGCAGCAGCGCGGCAACCGGCGCCGAGCGGAATGGGTCGATCAGCGGTGAGAACACCGCATTGAGCTTGGGCGATGCGCCCATCAATACGCCCAGCGGAATGCCCACCAGCATCACGAGCAGGGAAGCGGTGGCGACCCGCCCCACCGACCATGCCGTGGCCAGGGCCAGCGCGCTCTTGCCTTCGTACCACGCCAGATAGACCATCGCTTCGCCAACAGACAGCGGCGAGGGCAACTGGTTCTTGCTGAGCAACCCGGAAGCCGACAGTGCCGCCCAGAACACGATGACGCCCGCGACGCTGGCTGCGCCGATCAGCCGCTGGCGCGCCGGTTCCAGCGCCCGGTAAGGATTCCAGAAGTCCATCTCGAACGGGCCTCGCACCCGTGCACTAGCGCGCGAACACGGCGAGCCGGGTCGATCGATTCAGGGCACGACATTCGTCGAGCGTCATGTCGGCCGAAGCGGGGTTGCCCTCATTGCACAGCGGCCGCGACGCGCCATAGCCGCTGACGCGCAAACGCGGACGCGGGATTTCCCACTGCTTCTCCAGGTAGTCGGCCACCGCGCGCGCACGCTGCTGCGAGAGCGCCAGATTGGCCGCCGCCGCGCCCACCGAGTCGGTGTTGCCACTGAGCTCGAAGTAGGCGCTGCCGTTGTTCTCGATGAACGGCACCATCTCCTTGTCGACGACTTGCTGGGCTCGCTTGGACAGTTCAGCCGAGCCCGAAGCGAAGTTCACCAACACCGGTTTCGTGACCGCGGCCGGCGCCGCCATGGCGGTCGCTCGGCCTTGGTCGGAGAAGGTCTGGGCGGGTTTGGCCGCCGCCTCTTGCGCCTTCACGTTGCGTTGCAATGCGGACTTGATGAAGCGATAGTCGAAGCTGTCTTGCGGCGCGATCACGGGCGACTTCGGGTTGGCCAATGAACCCGCCGCGCGGTAGATCTCGTCGAAGCGCGCGTAAACACGCTCGTAGTGGTTCACGCCGCCCACCAGCCCGAGGATGCGCGCGTTGTCGGCCAGGTCGGTCCAGACCAGGTTGCCGAACAGCCCTTTTACGAAAGGCTTGCCTTCCTTGCCCGCCAGCAGCTTGAAATACTCCTTGGTCGCGATCAGCGCTTCAACAGCCTGGTCCGGATTCGCGCGCGCCGCAGTCGCGCCTTCGAGCCAGCCGTCGTGAAACTTCTGGAAGACGTCTTCGTTCTCGGTCCTCGCCAGTTCGCGCAGGTCGCAGA
>JBEBHW010000046.1:0-11750 GCA_040081145.1 Burkholderiaceae bacterium | reverse complement strand
GCCGCCACGTCGTTCGCTGTGACACCCGTGCCACGGCGCCGCGCCGCCTCGATGTAGTCGGCGAATCGAACTTCGAAGAATTCGTCCATGTTCGACGAGACAATGCACACGTAGCGCAAGCGCTCGAGCAGGGGCACGTCAGGCCGCTGCGCCTGCGCGAGGACGCGTCGATTGAAGTCGAGGATGGCGTGCTCGCGGTTCAACAGCGCCGGAATCTGCAGCCTGGCAACCCGCGTCGCGTCATTCATTGAATCAGTCTATGACGAAATTGCGACAGATTCGTGACAAGAGAAGTGCTTCATGCCTTCCACTGTCTCTACCATCGGGCTGCATTTTTCCCCGCATGCTCCGGCTCTGGAGATGCGCCCTGCCCAACCAAGGAGTCCGATGACCGCCGAGACGCAGACATGGTTCAGCAGCATTCGGCGCAGGCTAACCCCCGCGCTGCCATCGCTGAACCTCGCCTTGCAAGGCGGCGGCGCACACGGTGCGTTCACCTGGGGCGTACTCGACGCCTTGCTCGCCGAGCCGCGCCTGAGTTTCGAGGGCATCAGCGGCACCAGCGCGGGCGCGATGAACGCGGCGATCTTGGCCGAGGGCTGGCGCTTTGGATCGATTCTGGTCGGCGCTTGGGAAAACCCCGGGGATGGGAATGCTCGTCCAGGGCAGCGGCGATTCGATAGGCATCTCCAGCACCGGCAAGTTCCTCATGCAATGGGCGGGAATGTTCACGCCGGCGCAACTCAATCCCATGGACCTGAATCCGCTGCGCGACTTGCTGAACAAGCACGTCGATTTCGCTGCGCTGCGCAAGGACAGCCCGTTCAAACTGTTCATCGCGGCGACCGAAGCGAACAGCGCCAAGGTCAGGCTGTTCCGCGAAACCGAACTCACGACCGACATGCTGCTCGCCTCGGCGTGCCTGCCGAAAATGCAGCGCGCCGTGACCATCGAAGGCGAGCCCTACTGGGACGGCGGCTATTCGGCGAACCCTGCCGTCTACCCCCTGTTCTACGACTGCCGTGCGCGCGACATCCTGCTCGTGCTGTTGAGTCCACTGCACTACGAGACCACGCCGCAGAGCGGCGAGCAAATCGCCGAACGCGCCATGGAGATCGCCTTCAGCGCCCACTTCATGCGCGAGATGCGAATGTTCGTGAACGCAGCGCAATTCGCCGCCGGCGCCTGGCTGCCTCTGGGGCGCCTGGAGCGGCGCCTGCGGCGAACGCGCTTTCACATGGTCGACAGCGCAGCGCACGCAAGCCTGCAGCGCAGCGACACGAAGCTGCTCGCGCACGGTCCGTTTCTGGAAAGACTGCGCGACGAAGGGCGCGCCTGCGGGCAAGCGTGGGTCGACGCACATGGCGCCAAGGTGGGGCGCAGCCCGAGCGTCGACATTCAAGAGGTCTTCGGCTGAACTCCTGAGCCGGCGCCTCGGATCAGTGCGCCTCGTCCCAGTTCGCGCCGACACCCACTTCGGCGAGCAGCGGCACGGCAAGGTCGGCGACCGCCGCCATCGCCTTAGGCACTGCATCGCGTGCCCAGTCGAGTTCGGCGTGCGGCACTTCGAAGACGAGCTCGTCGTGCACCTGCATGATCATCGCCGTGCCGCGCTGCTCGCGATCCAGCAAATCCTGCACGGCGATCATCGCGAGTTTGATGAGGTCCGCCGCCGTGCCTTGCATCGGCGCATTGATCGCCTGGCGCTCCGCCCCGCTCTTGCGCGGGCCGTTGCCGCCCTTGATTTCGGGCAGGTAGATGCGCCGGCCGAACAGCGTTTCCACATAGCCGAGTTCGCCGGCACGCGCCTTGGTCTGATCCATGTAGCGCTTCACGCCGGCAAAGCGCTCGAAGTAACGCTGGATGTAGGCGGTGGCGGCGCTGCGCTCGATGCCCAGGCTGGTGGCCAGGCCGAACGCACCCATGCCGTAGATCAAGCCGAAGTTGATCGTCTTCGCGTAGCGGCGTTGCTCGCTGCTCACCTCGGTCGGCGCGACGCCGAAGACCTCGCTTGCGGTGGCCCGGTGCACATCCAGGCCTTGCGCAAAGGCTTTCAGCAGGCCCGGGTCGGCGCTGATGTGCGCCATGATGCGCAGTTCGATCTGTGAGTAATCGGCGCTCAGAATCACGTGGCCAGGTGGCGCGATAAACGCCTCGCGCACGCGTCGGCCCTCGGCGGTGCGGATCGGAATGTTCTGCAAGTTCGGGTCGTTGCTCGCCAGACGCCCCGTCACGGCGACGGCCTGCGCGTAGTTGGTGTGCACCCGCCCGGTGCTCGGGTTCACCATCAAGGGCAACTTGTCGGTGTACGTGCCCTTGAGTTTGGACAGGCTGCGGTGCTCGAGCAGCTTGGCCGGCAACGGGTAGTCGGCAGCGAGTTCGGTGAGAACGTCTTCGTCGGTCGACGGCACGCCGCTCGCAGTCTTGCGTTTCACCGGCAGCCCGAGTTTGCCGAACAGGATTTCGCCGATCTGCTTCGGGCTGCCCAAGTTGAACGGCTGGCCCGCAAGCTCGTGCGCCTGCGCCTCCAGAGCCACCATGCGTGCCGCAAGTTCCTGGCTTTGCCGCGCCAGCAGTTGTGAGTCGATGAGCACGCCGTGGCGTTCGATTCGGCCGAGGACCGCCGCCGCGGGCATTTCAATGCGCCGATAGACATCGGACATGCCCGCGTGCACCTGCAACTGCGGCCACAAGGTCTGGTGCACCTGCAGCGTCATTTCGCTGTCTTCGCATGAGTATTCGCTGGCCTTGGCCACATCGACTTGGGCAAATGGAATCTGGTGCTGGCCCTTGCCGCACACGTCTTCATAGCTGAGGCCATGGCGACCCAGGTGGCGCAGCGCCAGGCTCTCCAGGCTGTGCGGCTTGTGCGCTTCGAGGACGTAGCTTTCGAGCAAGGTGTCGTGCGCATAACCGCGAACCGTGATTCCGGCGTTGGCAAAGACATGCGTGTCGTACTTGATGTTCTGCCCGAGCTTGAGCGCGTTCGGGTCTTCCAGCCAAGGCTTGAGGCGTGCCAGCACCGCGTCAATGGCCAGTTGATCGGGCGCGCCGGCGTAGGAGTGGCGCAGCGGGATGTAGGCAGCGGCAAAGGGCGCCACGGCCAGCGATATTCCGACGATGCGCGCGGACATGGCGTCCAGCGAATCGGTCTCGGTATCGATGGCGGTCAGCGCCGCTGCGCCGATCTTCGCAAGCCACTCTTCGAGTGCAGCCAGGCTCAGAACCGTGTCGTAGTGCCTTTCGGTCGGCGCTGCAGGCGGCGCCGCCGCCAAATCGTGCGGCACCGTTTCTGCACTCGCCACGTTCGACGCGCCAGCGCCTTCGAGTTCGCGGCGCCAGGTCTTGAACCCGTAGCGCGAAAAGAACTCGAGCAGCGCCTCGGGCTGCACGTCGCGCAGACGCAGCGCCTCGAGCGCCGGATAGCCGGCGACGTGGCCGCTCAAATCGCAGTCGGTGCGCACCGTCACGAGGCGCTTGCCTTGGGGCAGCCAGTCGAGCGCCTTGCGCAAGTTCTCGCCGGCAACGCCCTTGATCGACGCGGCAGCGGCCATCACGCCGTCCAGCGAGCCGTAGTCGGCGATCCACTTCGCGGCAGTCTTCGGGCCGACTTTTTCGACGCCGGGAATGTTGTCGACGCTGTCGCCCATCAGCGTCAGGTAGTCGACGATGCGCTGCGGCGGCACGCCGAACTTGGCGTTGACGCCGGCGATATCCAGCGTCTCGTTGCTCATCGTGTTGATCAACGTGACATGCTCGTTGACGAGCTGAGCCAGGTCTTTGTCGCCAGTCGAGACAATCACCCGATGGCCGCTGTTCGCCGCAATCGTCGCCAGGGTTCCGATCGCATCGTCGGCTTCGATTCCCGGCACCATCAACACCGGCCATCCGAGCAGCGCCACCGCCTCGTGGATAGGCTCGATCTGCTGTACCAGCGGCTCGGGCATGGGCGCGCGCTGCGCCTTGTACTGTGGGTACCACGCGTCGCGAAACGTCGGGCCTTTCGCATCGAAGACACACGCCGCGTGCTCCGCGTCGAATTGCTTGCGCAGCAGCTTGAGCATCGCGATCACGCCGTGGATCGCTCCAGTGGGAAAGCCATCCGGGCTGCGCAGGTCGGGCATGGCGTGGTAGGCCCGGTACAAATAGCTCGAACCATCCACCAGCAGCATCGTCTTGTCACTCATGCCGGGATTGTCAGCCAAGGCGGCGCCTTGTCCGGCCACGCAACCCATAGAATCCTCGAATGAACTGGCGCCTCGGACTCGTCACTTTGGCTGCGGCGCTGCCTTGCCAGGCGCAGGAGCGCGCGCCGCGCGTGCCCATCGAACCCAAAGTCGAAGTCTTGGTGATCGAAGACGACAACGTGCGCGTCGAAGAACTTCGCGTGCGCGGTCAGGTGCAGCGAATCGTCGTGACGCCCAAGCGCGGCGCGGGCACGGCGTACCAGATCATCACGGGCGACGGCTCGGGCAGCCAGCCGGCCAGCCCGAACGCGACGCGCGGCGCGGTGGGTCAGCGCGTCTGGCACGTGCTGAGCTTCTAGATTCGTGGCGGTTTACACCGAAGTCCCGTTGCCCGACGCTGCGGCGCTGCTGGCGCGCCTGGGTCTGGGTTCGTTGCAGGCGCTCAGCCCTTGCAGCGGCGGCATCGAGAACACCAACTACTTCGCCGATACCGACACCGGCCACTACGTGCTGACCGTGTTCGAGCGCCTGAGCACCGCACAACTGCCTTTTTATCTGCGCCTGATGAAGCACCTGGCGCAGCGCGCGATTCCCGTTCCCGAGCCGCACGCCGACGCGCGCGGCGAGCTCGTGCACTCGCTGCGCGGCAAACCCGCGGCGGTTGTCGACCGACTGCCCGGCCGCCACAACCTGGCTCCCGACGCAGCGCATTGCGCGAGCGTGGGCGCAACACTGGCGTGCATGCACCTGGCCGGCCTGGACTTTGCCATGCATCAGCCCAACTTGCGCGGCTTGGCGTGGTGGCAGGACACCTCGACGTTGGTGATGACGCACCTGAATGCGACGCAGCGCGACATGCTTGAATCGGAACTCGCGTTCCAGACCCAGCTTGCGAATTCGCCGGCATACGCGACCTTGCCGCGCGGGCCAATTCACGCCGATCTGTTCCGCGACAATGTCGTGTTCGAGGGCGACCGACTCACCGGCTTCTTCGACTTCTATTTCGCCGGGGTCGACGCCTTGCTGTTCGACGTCGCCGTGTGCCTGAACGACTGGTGCAGCGACGCCGACTCGGGCCGCTTGAACGAAGCGCTCGCGCACCGTTTCCTCAGCGCGTACGATGCGGTCCGGCCCCTCACCGGCGACGAGTCGCGCCTGCTTGCAGCGATGATGCGAGCTGCCGCGTTGCGCTTTTGGCTCTCTCGGCTGTGGGATTTGTACCTGCCTCGCGACGCGCACATCCTGAAAGCCCACGATCCCGTCCCGTTTGAGCGTGTCTTGCGTGCGCGGATCGACACCCCATGGCACTTCTTGCGCAGCTGAGCGCCCGACACTGAGACCCCTCAACGAATATGAAACTTCAACTCGCCGCCCCTGGGCGAGGCGCCGTCTGGGTGCGCCAGGGGTTCGCCGTCTTCTTCAAGCAACCGCTCGCCTTTTCGGCGGTCTTCGCGGCGTTCATGTTCGCCTTGTTCGTGTTTGCCTTGTTGCCGCTCATCGGCACATTCTTGCTGCTTGCAGGCTTGCCGCTGGCCACGCTGGGATTCATGGTCGGAACGCGCAGCGCATCCAAAGGGCGATCGCCGTTGCCCGTGGCGTTCACCGAGCCGCTGAAGTCCGGCAAGGCGCGCCTCGTCGCGCTGAGCCAACTGGGCCTGGGCTACGCCGCGGCAACGCTGCTCATCATGGCACTCAGCGACTTTGCCGACGGCGGCACGCTCGACGCGTTGCTCCAGATGCTGGGCGAGGCGAAAACGCCCCCCGAGCAAATTGCCGAACGTTTGCGCAACCCGCAACTGCACTTCGGCCTGCTGCTGCGTTTCGGCCTGGCCGCGGCGCTGTCCTTGCCGTTCTGGCACGCCCCGGCGCTCGTCCATTGGGGCGGGCTCGGAGCTTCGAAGGCGCTGTTTTTCAGTACGGTCGCGTGCTGGCGCAACAAGGCTGCGTTCACCGTCTACGCCTTGACGTGGACCGGCGTCATCGTCGGCCTTTCCCTGCTCATGAATGTGCTCTTGCTTGCCATCGGCCAGACGCGATTGCTCGCCCTGTTCGCGATGCCGGCCTCGCTGTTCTTCTCGACCGTGTTCTATGCTTCGCTGTACTTCACCTTCGCCGACTGCTTCGTGCAAGACGACGACCCCACCACCATTCAGGAGACGCTATGAACGTTGTTGCCAAAGTCGCGATAGTCACCGGCGCAGGCAGCGGCATCGGCCGTGCCACGGCGCTGGCGTTGCTGCGCGCCAACTACCGCGTTGTGCTCGCCGGGCGGCGCGCCGATGCGCTGCAGGAAACCGTCGTGCAGGCCGGTGATCTTGGGCGCAACGCGCTTGCGGTTCCCACCGACGCGGGCAAGCCGGAGTCCGTGAAGGCGCTGTTCGCGGCGACAAAGGCGGCGTTCGGGCGCCTGGATCTGCTGTTCAACAACGCCGGCACGGGCTCGCCGCCGGTGCCGCTGGAAGACATCACTTTCGAGCAGTGGAAGACCGTCGTCGACGTCAACCTCACTGGCGCATTCTTGTGCACGCAAGAGGCGTTTCGCATGATGAAGGATCAGTCGCCGCGCGGCGGGCGCATCATCAACAACGGTTCGATCTCGGCGCACGCGCCGCGCCCGTTCAGCTCGCCCTACACGGCGACGAAACACGCGATCACGGGCCTCACCAAGGCGGCCTCGCTCGATGGTCGCGCCTACGACATCGCGGTGGGGCAAATTGACATCGGCAACGCCGTCACGGAGATGACGCTGCGCATGACCAAGGGCGTGCCGCAGGCGAACGGCGAAATGAAAGTGGAGGACCGAATGGACGTGGCGCACGTGGCCAACTCCGTCGTGCACATGGCGAGCCTGCCAATCGAGGCGAACGTGCTGTTCCTCACCGTGATGGCGACGAAGATGCCGTTTGTCGGGCGCGGCTGAGCGCCAGCGCCGGCCCGCGCGTGCTGCACGGGCCGCACGGGCCGCACTCATCGGCCCACGACCGAAGCGCCGCAGCGTCAGGCAATCGGCGTCAGCTTGGCCACCGACAAGGCGAGCCACTTCATGCCGTGCCTGCCGAAGTTCACCTGAGCGCGCGCGTCTTCGCCGCGGCCCTCGATGGTGATGACGACGCCTTCGCCGAACTTGTTGTGGAACACGCTCTGTCCCGAGCGCAGGCCGTGCGTCGGCGCCTTCGGAATCAGTGGCGAGGGCGCGGCAGGCCTGGCGTCGACGCGACCGGCGCCGATGATGCTGCCCAGGCCGCTCCCGCGTGACCAGGCGTTTTGATACTCGCGCGAAAAGCCCGAGCCGAAGCCTTGGTTGCGCGGTGTGATCCATTTCAATGCGGCCTCGGGCAACTCGTCGAAGAAGCGGCTCTTCACGTTGTAGCGCGTCTGGCCGTGCAGCATGCGCGTCTGGCTGAAGCTCAAGTACAGGCGCTTGCGCGCGCGCGTGATCGCGACGTACATGAGGCGCCGCTCCTCTTCGACGCCGTCGACATCGGTCAGGCTGTTCTCGTGCGGGAACAGGCCCTCCTCCAATCCGGTGATGAAGACGCAGTCGAACTCCAGGCCTTTTGCCGAGTGCACGGTCATGAGCTGGATCGCGTCTTGCCCTGCCTGCGCCTGGTTGTCGCCGGCCTCGAGCGAGGCGTGGGTCAGGAACGCGGCGAGCGGCGACATGATTTCGCCCGATTCCGCGTCCGGCATCAGCCGCGGGTTCGGGTTGGCGATCGACACCGCAGGCGCCGCCGATCCACGCGCTGCGGCGCTGCCGACTTCATCCACCGGCAACGCCACCGCGTCCTTGCCGAAACCCTCTTGCGTCACGAACGCTTCGGCGGCGTTGACCAGTTCTTCCAGGTTTTCGAGCCGCTCGCGACCTTCCTTGTCGGTCTTGTAGAAGTCGACCAGGCCTGACGCGTCCAACACATGTTCGATGATTTCGCGCAGCGTGACCCCGCGTGTCGCGTCGCGCATTGCGTCGAGCAAGGCGATGAACGTCTGCAGATTCGCCCCCCCCTTGCCCGGCTGTGCGGAAACGTTTTGGGCGAGACTCGTGCCCTGACTGCGCGCCGCGTCCTGCAATTGCTCCAGGGTTCGAGCGCCGATGCCGCGCGTCGGAAAATTCACGACGCGCAGGAAACTCGTGTCGTCGTTCGGGTTCTCGATCAAGCGCAAGTAGCTGAGCGCATGTTTGACTTCGGCGCGCTCGAAAAAGCGCAAGCCGCCATAGACCTTGTAGGCGATGCCGGCGTTGAACAGCGCGCTTTCGAGGACCCGGCTCTGCGCATTGCTGCGATAGAGCAAGGCGATTTCGCTGCGCGGCGTGCCCTCGCGGTGCAGTTGCTGCACTTCTTCGACGAACCACTGCGCTTCGGCATAGTCGCTCGGCGCTTCGCGAACGCGCACCGGTTCGCCCGGGCCGGCTTCGGTGTGCAAGTTCTTCCCCAGGCGCCGCGCGTTGTGCGAAATGAGTTCGTTCGCGGTGTCCAGAATGTTGCCGAAGGAGCGGTAGTTGCGCTCGAGCTTGATGATGCGGCCGACCTTGAACTCGCGCTCGAAGTCGGCCATGTTGCCTACGCGCGCACCGCGAAACGCGTAAATGCTCTGGTCGTCGTCGCCCACGGCAAACACGGCGCTGCCGCCGGGGCCGGGTGGCCCGGCGAACATCTTCAACCAGGCATATTGCAGCTTGTTCGTGTCCTGGAATTCGTCGACGAGGATGTGGCGAAAGCGCCGCTGGTAATGCTCGCGCAGCGCCTGGTTGTCGCGCATCAGCTCATAGGTGCGCAGCATCAGTTCGGCGAAGTCGACCACGCCCTCGCGCTGGCATTGTTCTTCGTAGGCCTGGTACACCTGCACCATGACGCGCGTCATCTCATCGCGCAGTTCCACGTCTTTGGGGCGCTGCCCTTCTTCCTTGGCGCCAGCAATGAACCACGTCACCTGTTTGGGCACGTAGCGCGCTTCGTCCAGGTTCATCGCCTTGACGATGCGCTTCACGGCCGACAACTGGTCCGACGAATCGAGGATCTGGAATCCTTGCGGCAACACGGCGAGTTTCCAGTGCGCGCGCAAGAAGCGGTTGCACAGGCCGTGAAAGGTGCCGACCCACATGCCGCGCACGGGAATCGGCAACATCGCGCCCAGGCGCGTCAACATTTCCTTCGCCGCCTTGTTCGTGAACGTGACGGCCAGCACGCCGCCCGGCGAAAGCTGGCCGGTCTGGATCAGCCACGCGACGCGCGTCGTTAACACACGCGTCTTGCCCGAGCCTGCACCGGCGAGAATCAGCGCCGGTTGCGCGGGCAGCGTGACGGCGGCGAGTTGCTCCGGATTGAGCCCGCGCAACAGGCCATGCGCCTCGGTTCGGATGGGGGATGCTGGCGTGGCAACGTCGCCGCTGGAGGCGTCGCCTTGCACTGATGTGGGGCTCATTCGAGGATTCTAGAAGCCGGACACGCGCCGCGGCAGCGCACAATCCTCCCATCACTTCGCGGGCGCTGCGGCGCGAACTCCGTTGAGGCAGTCTGCATGTACCAATCCGACTTGATGCAAGGCCAGCGCATCCTGGTCACCGGCGGCGGTACGGGCCTTGGCCGGGCGATGGCGGAGCGATTTTTGAGCCTCGGCGCCGACGTGGCGATCTGCGGCCGGCGCAAGGCGGTCTGCGATGACACCGCGCAGGCCTGGTGCAGCCAGTTCCCGAAAGCGCGCATCGACACCTTCGGCGTCGACATTCGCATCGCGCAGGCGGTGGAGGACATGGTCGAGGCGCTCTGGAGCGAAGGCGGCCTGACCGGCCTGGTGAACAACGCGGCCGGCAACTTTGTCGCGCCCACCGAGAGCCTGTCACCACGCGCCTTCGACGCCATCGCGAATATCGTTTTTCACGGCAGCTTTTACGTCACGCAGGCGGTCGGCAAGCGCTGGGTCGCGCAGGCCAAGGCAGGCACTTGGCACAGCGGCCAAGCGTTTCGAAGCGTGATGTCGATCATTGTCACCTGGGTCGACAACGGTTCGCCCTACGTCGTTCCTTCGGCGATGAGCAAGGCGGGCATCGAGGTCATGACCAAGTCGCTCGCCGTGGAGTGGGCGCGCTACGGGATTCGTCTGAACGCCGTGGCGCCCGGCGAAATCCCGACCGAGGGCATGAGCAAGCGCCTGAATCCGGGTGAAGAACCCGGCACGCGCAGCCGCGAGCACAACCCCATGGCGCGGCCGGGTACGATGGCTGAGCTGCAAAATCTGGCGACTTTCCTGATGGCGCCCGGGCAGTGCGACTGGCTTACAGGCCAGAGCATCGCCATGGACGGCGCCAACGCCCTGGCCACCGGCGGCAACTTCTACGAACTTCGCCACTGGAGCGACGACCAGTGGCGCATCGCGCGCGAGCGCATCGAGGCGCAGAACACGAAGGACAAGACGCAGCGCTGAGACGCTTGCGCCCTGCCTTGTCCAGCCACTTTCACCCCAGAGCCTGAACGATGGAAATCTTCGACTACGACAACGTGCTCCTCCTGCCGCGCAAGTGCCGCGTCGAGAGCCGCTCCGAGTGCGACCCCGCAATCGAGTTCGGCCCACGCCGCTTCAACCTGCCCGTCGTGCCGGCAAACATGAAGACGGTGGTCGACGAGCCGATCACGCAGTGGCTCGCGGCGAACGGCTTCTTCTACGTGATGCACCGCTTCGACGTCGACGCCGTCGCGTACGCGAAACAGATGCGCGACAAGGGCCTGTTCGTGTCCTTGAGTGCAGGCGTCAAGGCGCCCGACTACGCGGTCATCGACCGGCTCGCGGCGGACGGCGTGGGCAGCGACTACATCACGATCGACATCGCGCACGGCCACGCCGACAGCGTGCACAAGATGATCGACCACATCAAGAAGCGCCTGCCCGCGGCGTTCGTCATTGCCGGCAACGTGGCGACGCCCGAAGCCGTGATCGACCTGGAAAACTGGGGCGCGGACGCGACCAAGGTCGGCGTCGGCCCGGGCAAGGTGTGCATCACGAAACTCAAGACCGGCTTCGGCACGGGTGGCTGGCAGCTCTCGGCGCTGAAGTGGTGCGCGCGCGTGGCGACGAAACCGATCATCGCCGACGGCGGGATTCGTGACCACGGCGACATCGCCAAAAGCGTTCGCTTCGGCGCGGCGATGGTCATGATCGGCTCGCTCTTCGCCGGGCATGAAGAGTCGCCTGGGCGCACCGTGGAAGTCGACGGCAAATTGTTCAAGGAGTACTACGGCTCGGCGAGCGACTTCAACAAGGGCGAGTACAAACACGTCGAGGGCAAGCGCATCCTTGAGCCGATCAAGGGAAAGCTTGCCGACACCTTGCGCGAAATGCGCGAAGACGTGCAAAGCTCGATCAGCTACTCCGGCGGCACGAAACTCGCCGACATTCGCAAGGTGAACTACGTCATTCTCGGTGGCGACAACGCGGGCGAACACTTGTTGATGTAGCGGATTTCGCCTCGCGCGCGACATCTTCCTGCTCGACCCCTGACACCCTCGCCGAGGCCGATTGCCCACGGGGGCCGCCCCTACAATCGACGCCCCTCCCCTCACCCTCTGCACC
>JBEBHW010000045.1:0-11756 GCA_040081145.1 Burkholderiaceae bacterium | reverse complement strand
CCGCTGAATCTCGGCGTCGAGCGCAGCCCGGTAAGCCGCGCTGCGCGGCGCTCGGCCCGCGACGTAGCCGGCGTCTACCGCGAGTTCACCCTCGTTGATCGACACATTCGCCCAGCCGAGCACCCGGTCGCGCCACAGCAGCGGCAGAGCGTAGTAGCCGCGCACGCGCTTTGCCGCGGGCGTGTACGCCTCGAAGCGGTAGGCCCAGCCCCACAGTATCTCGAAACGCCTGCGGTCCCAGACGATGGGATCGAAAGGCGCAAGCAGGCGCACCGCGTCATCGACTTCGCCGCAAGGCGCGCCGGGGTTGTCGTCCTCGGCCCAGTACCAGGTCACGCCTTCGACCACGGCGTTCGGCAGGCGCGCCTTGGCTCGCGCCAGTGCCGCCGCGCGCAGATGCGACCATTGCGGTGCGCCACCGCGCAGGTGGTTCACCAACTCCCCCAGGCTGCGCGCGGGCAGCGGAGCGTACTTGCGCACGACCACGTCGATCAGCGCGTCCAGCGCCGCGGCCGGATCGGTCACTTGCGGCCGCGGCTCGCGCGCCGCGTACAAGCGCACGCCGCTCTCGCGCCGCGCAATGCGCAGCAGGCCCCGGTAATGCATGCCGTCCAGCAGCTGCGTACTCGCATTGCTCGACCCGCCAAACCAGTTGCGCACCTTGCCATGCGCAAAATGGATGTCCACTTCGCGCGGGTGCACGACACCGCGCTCGCGAACGAAGTCGAGCACCGCGTGGGCCTGAGTCCAACGCGCCTTGGCCCAGACCGTCTGCGGTGTGCGCGGGTGCATCAAGTGATGCGTCGCGCGCGGAAGGAAACCGTAGTTGACGAAAAAATCTTCTTCGATCGCAAGCCGCGGATAGCGCCGCTCCAGGTCGCCGGCCTTGTAGCCGCTGACGCGATGCCGCAGCGTCAAGTCCTGCGCTCGTGCCGGCGCGCGGATCGGGTCCGCCTGAACGAAGCCGAGCTTGGCGATCGCGCGCGCCAGCGTTGTCGGTGCAAACAGGGTGCGTACGACGGCGTGGCGGCGCAGCTGGGTCAGGGTCAGGGCGAAAACCATCGGTCAATGATGCCGCATGCGGCGTTCTGCAATTGCTCATTGGCATGGCTTGGCGCCTTGGCGTAGGCGCGGGTCCAGGTTGCGCCTATGCTCCGATCATGACTGGCCAAGCCATCGACTCGGCGCAACTGTTGCGGCAGCGGCTCGCCGGCTTCGAGGTGCGCTCGATCGAAGCCGCCGGAAAGCGCCGCGCCGCGGTCGCTGTCGCCGTGAGCGAGCAAGGGCAAGGTGCCGATGTGCGGGGCCTGCCGCAGCACGCCACCTGGCGCACCGAGCCCGCACTGCTGCTCACGCTGCGCGCGGCGGACTTGCGCAGTCACGCGGGGCAGTGGGCGATGCCCGGAGGTCGGCTCGACGCGGGTGAAACGCCTGAGCAGGCGGCGCTGCGTGAATTGCACGAAGAAATCGGCTTGAAGCTCGACGTGCAAGCCGTTCTGGGGCGCCTCGATGACTACGAGACGCGCTCGGGCTACGTGATCACGCCCGTCGTGGTTTGGGCCGGGCCGGCGCGCGATGTCTTGGCGAGCGCCGCTGAGGTCGCGTCTATTCACCGCATTCCGCTGCAGGAACTGCTTCGTGCCGACGCGCCGCTGCTGAATCAGGTGCGCGGCGCGGAGCACCCGGTGCTGCGCATGCCGATCGGCGACACCTGGATCGGCGCGCCGACTGCCGCGTTTCTCTACCAGTTTCGTGAGTGGTGTTTGCTTGATCGGCCTACGCGCGTGGCGCATTTTGATCAGCCGGTGTTTGCTTGGAGGTGAGGTCGGCGGGGGGCGGCCACGGCGCTTCGCGCCTTAACTTCGCTGCGCGAAGTTAGCCTGCGCCGCAAGTCGTCGGGGTCGCTTCGCGACCGCCGGCCCTACAGGCCAGCCGCTGCACGCAGCGCTGCCGACTTGTCAGTCCGCTCCCATGTGAACTCGGGTTCTTCTCGGCCGAAGTGACCGTACGCTGCGGTCTTTTCGTAGATCGGG
Organism: Burkholderiaceae bacterium; assembly: GCA_040081145.1. GTDB lineage: Bacteria > Pseudomonadota > Gammaproteobacteria > Burkholderiales > Burkholderiaceae_C > JAEMQF01. The sequence goes on along the minus strand of JBEBHW010000045.1, from coordinate 9,723 downwards.
CGCAGCAGGTCGAGCATCTGGATGATGCCTTTGGGGCGCAGGTCGAAGTACTCGTTGACGAGGGCGGCGATTTTCTCATCGCTGATCTTGCCCGTGCCTTCGGTATAGATCGTCACGTTCATTGGCCGCGCGACGCCGATCGCGTAGGCGACCTGGATCTGGCATTGCCTGGCAATTCCCGCGGCGACGATGTTCTTCGCCACGTAACGCGCCGCATAGGCCGCTGAACGGTCTACTTTGCTCGGATCCTTGCCGCTGAATGCGCCGCCGCCGTGTGGGCAGGCGCCGCCATAGGTGTCGACGATGATCTTGCGCCCGGTCAAGCCACAGTCGCCTTGCGGGCCGCCGATGACGAAGCGGCCCGTCGGGTTGATCAGATACTTGGTGTCCTTCAGCCACACCTTGGGCAGCACCGGCTTGATGATCTCTTCGATCACGGCTTCGATGAACGCCGGCTTCATCTTCTTGCCGTCGCTCATCTCGGGTGCGTGCTGACTCGACAACACGACGGTGTCGATCGAGTGCGGCTTGCCGTCGACGTAGCGCATCGTCACCTGACTTTTCGCGTCGGGACGCAGAAACGGCAGGCGCCCGTCCTTGCGCAATTGCGCCTGGCGCTCGACGAGGCGGTGCGCATAGTAGATCGGCGCGGGCATCAATTCCGGAGTCTCGTCGCACGCGTAGCCGAACATCAGGCCCTGGTCGCCCGCGCCGGTGTTGAGATGGTCGTCGCTCGCCTGGTCCACGCCTTGCGCGATGTCGTTGCTCTGCTTGTCGTAGCAGACCATCACCGCGCAGCCCTTGTAGTCGATGCCGTATTCGGTGTTGTCGTAGCCGATGCGCTTGATCGTGTCGCGCGCGACCTGGATGTAGTCGACGTGCGCGTTCGTCGTGATTTCGCCGGCGAGCACGACCAGGCCGGTGTTGCACAGCGTCTCGGCGGCGACGCGCGAGCGCGGGTCTTGTTCGAAGATCGCGTCGAGAATCGCGTCCGACACTTGGTCAGCCACCTTGTCGGGGTGGCCTTCGGAAACGGACTCGGACGTGAACAGGAAATCGGTGGCCACTTATAAACTCCTTCAAGTTGCAGCTTGCGTTGCCGGCCTGAACTTGAGAAGGAGCGGCGAACGCTTTAGCGGAATGGGGGAGCAGCGACGCGACTCGCTGCCCCGATACACGCGCCCCAGGGCGCCTGATGCGTCGCCCCGCAAGTAGTTCATTAACTCGGCGACGCGCCGAATTATAGGAAGTTGTTCGTCTATGTTTGCACTGGCCCGGTGGCTTTCGCGTCAACCCCTGTGGTTGCTGCACGTCGCCGGCGGAGCGCTGGGGTGGCTGACGTACGCGTTTTCGCCCACCTATCGTCGCCGTTTCATCGGCAATGCGCGTCAGGCGGGAGTCGCCAGCGCTGCGGCACGGCCGGCGATCGCTCACGCAGGTCGGGTGCTGCTCGAAATGCCCTTTTTGTGGCTGCGCCCCGCCGCCAAGCCCATCCTGCCCGCGCCCGCATTGCGCGGCGCCGAGCTGGTTGAAGCCGCGCACGCGAAGGGGCGCGGCATCGTCTTCCTCACGCCGCATATGGGCTGCTTTGAAATCACGGCGCAAGCGATTGCCGAGCATTTCGCGCCGCGTCACGGCCCGATCACGGTGCTCTATCGGCCAGCGCGCAAAGCCATGCTGCGTGATTTGATGGACAACACGCGGGCCCGCCCCGGGGTGGCCACTGCACCGGCGACGCTGGCCGGCGTGCGCCAGTTGATGCGCGCGCTGCGCCGCGGCGAATCGGTGGGCTTGCTGCCCGACCAGGTGCCACCCGACGGCATGGGTGTGTGGGCGCCGTTCTTCGGCAAACCCGCATACACCATGACGCTGGCGGCGCGCCTGGTCCAGCAAACCGGCGCCGTGCCGCTGCTCGTGTGGGGCGAACGGCTGGCGGCGGGCCGCGGCTTCACCGTGCATTTTCTGCCATTGGACGAGGCGCTGCCCGCGGACCCGCAAGCGCAGGAGGAATCTGCGGCAGTGATGAATCGCGCCATGGAACGGCTGATCCTGCAATGCCCGCAGCAGTATCTGTGGGGCTATCACCGCTACAAACAACCGCGCGAAGCCGACGACGCCGGCATCGAATGACTCTTCTTTCTACGCAGGCCCGCGCCCTGGGGGCGCACATCGCCTTGGCAGTTCTGTGGCTGTTGCACTGGCTGCCGCTGGCCCTGCTCGCGCCGCTCGGCCGCGCCCTGGGCGCGCTGCTCTACGCACTGGGCAGATCGCGGCGCCGCACCGCGCAACGCAATCTGGAGCTGTGTTTTCCGCAGTTCGACGCCGCCACGCGCCGGCACATCGCCCGCGAGCACTTCAAGTGGCTCGGGCGCAGTATCTTGGAGCGCGGCGTGCTCTGGCATGCGTCGCCGCAGCGTTTGAAACGCCTGATCCACGTCGAAGGCGACGTGCAACTCGCCCAGCGCAGCGAGCGTGCAGTGATGTGGCTCGTGCCGCACTTCATCGCGCTCGATGTCGCCGGCGCTGCGACGCAACTCTTCCAGTCGAAGTGGGTGGCGTCGATCTACCAGCAGCAAAGCGAACCGAGGTTCGACGCCGCGATTCGGCGCGGGCGCCTGCGCTTCGGCCAGGGGGAAGTGTTCGCCCGCAGCGATTCGGCAAGGCCGTTGATGCGCGCCGTGCGCGCCGGCGCCGCCTTCTTCAACTTGCCCGACATGGACTTCGGCGCACGCGACGCCGCCTTCGTGCCTTTTTTCGGTGTGCCGGCGGCGACCTTGCTCGCGCCGTCGCGAATGGCGCGCGCGCTGAACATGGTCGTGCAACCCGTGGTTGCGCACATGCTGCCCGGCGCGCAAGGCTATCGCGTCCGCTTTCTCGAGCCGTGGACCGACTTCCCGAGCGCCGACGCCCTGGCCGACACGGCGCGCATGAACCTGTGGATTGAAGCGCAGGTGCGTGCCGAACCGTCGCAATACCTCTGGGTGCACCGGCGCTTCAAGACGCGCCCGCCGGGCGAGCCGCATTTGTATTGAGTAACCCCCGGCGATAATTGCCGCATGAAACTGCGCTTCACCAAGATGCAAGGCGCGGGCAACGACTTCGTCATGATCGACGCGACGCAGGCGCGCGTCGAGTTGAGCGAAGCGCAATACCGCGCCCTCGGCGACAGGCGCTTTGGCGTCGGCGCGGACCAGATTCTCGTCGTCGAGCGCAGCAGCACGCCGGGCGTCGACTTTCGCTACCGCATCTTCAACAACAGCGGCGACGAAGTCGAGCACTGCGGCAACGGGGCACGCTGTTTCGTGCATTTCGTTCGCGACCACGGCCTCACCGATAAGCGCGTGCTGCGCGTCGAGACGGTGAACAACGTGCTCGAACTGCGCCTGCAAGACGACGGCCGCGTCACGGTGGACATGAACCGGCCAGTGTTCGACCTGGAACGGATCCCCTTCGACGCCGCCGGCCTGATGTCACGCCGCCTGGGCGGCTTCGAGCTGTGGCCTCTGGATGGCTTGGCCGCACCGGTCGAAGTCGCCGTGCTGTCGATGGGCAACCCGCACGCCGTGCAGCGCGTCGACGACGTCGACGCCGCGCCTGTTGCTCAACTGGGGCCGCGCATCGAGACGCATCCGCGTTTTGCACGCAAGGTCAACGCAGGGTTCATGCAAATCGTCTCGCGCAGCCGGATTCGCCTGCGCGTGCACGAACGCGGCGCCGGCGAAACGCTGGCTTGTGGAACTGGCGCGTGCGCGGCGGTCGTCGCGGGAATTCGCCTGGGATGGCTGGACACCCGGGTCGACGTGCAAACGCGCGGCGGCGAACTGACGATCGAGTGGCCAGGCGAAGCGAGCCCGTTGCTGATGACCGGGCCGGCTCGGTCCGTCTTTGAAGGAGAGATCGAACTATGAAAGTTGCACCGTGATCAAGGACAACGGGTTCCAGGGCGGAGTGCGCGGCGTGAGCGAAGCCGACATCGCCAGCTACCTGGCGATCACGCCGGCGTTCTTCGAGCGCCATGCCGAGTTGCTGGGCGCCGTGCAACTGGCCAGCCCGCACGGCGCGCGCGCCGTATCGCTGCAGGAACGCCAGATCGAAATGCTGCGCGACAAGTTGAAGGGCATGGAGCAGCGGATCATGGAAATGATCCGGCACGGCCAGGACAACCTCGGCCTGTCCGACCGCCTGCAGCGTTGGACACGCACGCTGTTGCAGACCGGCGCGGCGGCGCAACTGCCCGAGGAGCTGCTGCGCGAGCTGATGCACCAGTTCATGGTGCCGCAGGCCGCCTTGCGGCTGTGGGGCCTCGCGCCGGCGTTTGCCGACGCCGGATTTGCCCGCGATGTCAGCGCTGACGTGAAAACTTTCGCGAGCAGCCTGTCGGTGCCGTATTGCGGCGTCAACGCCGGTTTCGAGGCACTGTTGTGGTTGGACGAGCCGGCGACGGTGTTGTCCACCGCCCTCATTCCCTTGCGCCAGCGCGACACGACTCCGGCCTTCGGCCTGCTCGTGCTCGCCTCGCCCGATCCGACGCGCTACAGCGCCGACATGGGCACCGAGTTCCTGAGCCGCATCGGCGAGCTCGCCGGCGCCGCGCTGTCGCGCTTGTTGCCCGCGCCTTGACGACGCCACTGCACGAGAAACTGCGCGCTCACCTCGTGCACCTCGAGGTCGAACGCCGGCTCGCGCCGCGAACCCTTGCGATCTACGCTGACGCATTCGCGAAATTGCAGGCGTGCGCCGATGACGCCGCGGTCGACCTCATCGACGCGCGCAGCCACCACGTGCGGCGCTGGGCGGCGCAGTTGCACGGCCAGGGGCTCGCGCCGCGCAGCATTGCCTTGGTGCTGTCGGCGTGGCGCGGTTTTTACCGCTGGCTGGCGCGCGACGGGCGGGTCGCGACGAACCCGGTGCTCGGCGTGCGTGCGCCCAAAGCGGCACGGCCGCTGCCCAAAGCCTTGTCGGTAGACCAGGCGGTGGCGCTGGCCGAGCACGCTGCGCTGGCCGGTGGGTCCGGCGACGCCGCGCTGCTCGCGCTGCGCGACCACGCCATCGTCGAATTGCTGTACGGCTGCGGCTTGCGGATCGCCGAGCTGACCGGGCTGGACGTTCGCAGCAGCGCCGCCGCAGCGGGCTGGATCGACGCCGCGGACGCCAGCGCCTTCGTGCTGGGGAAAGGCTCGAAGCGACGCAGCGTTCCGGTGGGTCAGCACGCCTTGCAGGCGCTGCGTCATTGGCTGGAAGTGCGCAGCCGCTGGGCCCACGCCGATGAGGCCGCACTGTTCGTCAGCCGCCGGGGCACGCGCCTGAGCGCCGGCCAGCTGCGTCTGCGCCTCAAAGGCAACGCGCTCGCTGCGCAGTTGCCGACGCACGTGCACCCGCACATGCTGCGCCATTCGTTCGCATCGCACCTGCTGCAAAGCAGTGGCGACTTGCGCGCCGTGCAGGAATTGCTGGGCCACGCCAACATCTCGACGACGCAGGTCTATACCAAGCTTGACTTCGGCCACCTCAGCAAGATCTACGACGCCGCGCATCCGCGCGCGAAGAAGCGCGTCCCGTGAAAACCGTGCAGGTGCGCGACGGCAAGGAACGCTCGCTGCAGCGCCGGCATCCGTGGGTCTTCGAGGGCAGTGTCGCCAAGGGCAAGGCCGATTCGGGAGAAACGGTGCGCGTGGTCGGTGCCGACGGCGGGTTTCTCGCGTGGGCAGCGTTCAGCCCACAATCGGCGATCCGCCTGCGCGCCTGGAGTTTTGTCGAGGCGCAGCGCATCGATGCGGCGTTTTTTGCGGAAAGAGTCGCGCAAGCCGTCGCCCTGCGTTCGCGCCTCGCGGTAGCGAGCAGCGGGGTGCGTTTGATTCACGGCGAGGCCGATGGACTGCCGGGCTTGATCGTCGACGTCTACGGCGACACTTTGTGCGCGCAGTTTCTCAGCGCCGGCGTGGAGCGCTGGAAGCCACAGATCGCCGACGCTTTGCTCGCCGCGACCGGCCACACCCGACTCTACGAGCGCAGCGACGCCAGCGTGCGCGGCCTTGAAGGCCTTCCCGAGCAATCCGGCTGGCTGCGCGGCAGCGGCGCGACGCAGGTTCAAATCACGGAACACGCGTGGCGCTTCAACGTCGACCTTGCACACGGGCACAAGACAGGTTTTTACCTGGACCAGCGCGACAACCGCAAACTCTTTGCCGATGTCGTGAATCGCTTCGACTACCGGCGCATCCTGAACTGCTTTTGCTACACGGGCGGCTTCAGCATTGCCGCGCTCAGTGCTGGGGCCGCCGAGGTGGCGAGCGTCGATTCGTCGGCGCCGGCGCTGGCCCGGGTGGCAGAACACATCGAGTTGAACGACCTCGGCGCGGCGCCGCACGAAGCCATCGAAGGCGACGTGAATCAAACCCTGAGGCGTCTTCTGGACGCGGGCCGGCGCTTCGACGCGATCGTTCTTGACCCGCCCAAGTTCGCGCCCACCGCAGCGCACGCCGAACGCGCGGCGCGCGCCTACAAAGACATCAACCGCCTGGCGCTGATGTTGCTCGATCCGGGCGGCGCGCTGTTCACGTTTTCGTGTTCCGGGGGCGTTGGGCCTGAGCTGTTCCACAAAATCGTTGCTGGCGCGGCCATCGACGCCGCCGCAGACGCGCTGTTCTACGCGCGCATGGGCGCGGCACCCGACCATGCGACGACCTTGCTTTTTCCCGAAGGCGACTACCTCAAGGGTCTGGCGCTGATCAAGGCTTGAAGCGTGGGGTCTGCCGCCTCGACCGGGTCAGTCGAGCGTCGGGCCGGGCAGTTGAAGTGCCGGTTCGAATTTCGCACGGTGCACGCTGAAGAAGGCCTTGACGTTGCGCACGTTCGCGTCTTGCGTGAACAGGCGCTGCACCAGACCGTGGTACGCCGCCATGTCGGGCAACTGCACGACGACGATGAAGTCAGGGCCTGGCGACACGCGGTAGCACTGCTGCACGTTCGCCTGCGCCACGACACGCGCCTCAAACGCCGCCAGGTGCTCCGCGCCCTGGCGGTCCAGCGTGACCTCGACGATGGCGCACAAGCCCACACCGAGCTTGGCCGGCGACAGCAAGGCAATGCGCCGCTCGATCACGCCTGCGTCTTCGAGCCGCTTGACGCGGCGCAGGCAAGTCGCTGCCGATGTGTGCACGGTGGCGGCCAGGGCCTGATTCGTCAACGACGCGTCGGTTTGCAGTTGTTCGAGGATGCGCAGGTCGGTCGAATCGAGGGTAATTTTGTCGGCGGAATTCATCAAAGTGACTCCTTTCGTGAATAAATGAATCGCTTCTCTGAATGACGGGCTAAATGTTGCACGAAGTGGATTTTTTCGCAATCAATCGTCATCATGACACGCCTACTATCGCTGCACCCCGTTTTTTTGCCCAAGGAACCAGCAACATGTGTGGAATCGTCGGCGCCGTCAGCACACGAGACATCGTTCCCATCCTCATCGAGGGCCTGCGTCGCCTCGAATACCGAGGGTATGACTCGTGTGGGGTCGCAGTGCATCAAGACGGGCAGTTGCGTCGCGCGCGCAGCACGGCGCGCGTTGCCGAGCTCGACGCGAATGTCGAGACCGACAAGGTGCAAAGCGGCACGGGCATCGCCCACACGCGCTGGGCGACGCACGGCGCGCCGGCGGTGCACAACGCGCACCCGCATTTTTCGCACGGGCCGCGCGTGAATGCCGCCGACTGGGCAAAAAGCGGCTCCAAGGCGAAGGCGGGGAAGATTGCGCTGGTGCACAACGGCATCATCGAAAACCACGACGAGTTGCGCGACGAGCTGAAGGCCAAAGGCTATCGCTTCAGCAGCCAGACCGACACCGAAGTCATTGCCCATCTCATCGACCACCACTACAGCGGCGACCTGCTCGAGGCGGTACAGCGGGTCACCCCGATGTTGCGCGGCGCCTACGCGATCGCCGTGTTCTGCCGCGACGAGCCTCACCGCGTGATCGGCGCGCGCGAAGGCTCGCCACTCGTGCTGGGCGTGGGTTCGCACAAAGGCAAGGCCGAGACTTTTCTTGCGTCGGACGCGATGGCGCTGGCCGGCGTGACGGATCAGATCGTCTACCTCGAAGAGGGCGACATCGTCGACTTGCAAATGGGCAAGTACTGGATCACCCACGTCACGCCCGAGGGCGCGTTCAAGGTCGTGCAGCGCGAAGTGCGCACGGTGCACGCGCATTCAGGTGCGGCCGAGCTTGGCCCGTACCGCCACTACATGCAGAAGGAAATCTTCGAGCAACCCAAGGCGATTGCCGATACGCTCGACGCGGTGGAGGCGATCACGCCGGAACTCTTCGGCGACGGCGCGAACAAGATCTTCAAGGAAGTCGACTCGGTCTTGATCCTCGCCTGCGGCACAAGCTATTACAGCGGCTCGACCGCCAAGTACTGGCTGGAGAGCATCGCGAAGATTCCGACGAGCGTGGAGATCGCCAGCGAATACCGCTACCGCGACAGCGTTCCGAACCCACGCACCCTGGTCGTCACGATCACCCAGAGCGGCGAGACCGCCGACACGCTGGCGGCCCTGAAGCACGCCCGGTCACTGGGCATGAAACACACGCTGACGGTGTGCAACGTCGGGACGAGCGCGATGGTGCGCGAATGCAAACTCGCCTACATCACGCGCGCCGGCGCCGAGATCGGCGTCGCCTCGACCAAGGCCTTCACGACGCAGTTGGCCGGCCTGTTTCTGCTGACGCTCGCGCTGGCAAAGACGCGCGGCCATTTGAGCGAAGAGGCCGAGGCGAAACACCTGAAGGACTTGCGCCATCTGCCGGTCGCCCTGCAAGCAGTGCTGGCCCTGGAGCCGCAAGTCATCGCCTGGTCGGAAGAATTTGCGCGCAAGGAAAACGCGCTCTTCCTCGGCCGCGGCCTGCACTACCCGATCGCGATGGAAGGTGCGCTGAAGCTCAAGGAAATCAGCTACATCCACGCCGAGGCCTACCCGGCAGGCGAACTCAAACACGGGCCGCTTGCGCTCGTGACCTCGGCCATGCCCGTCGTGACGATCGCGCCGAATGATGCGCTGCTGGAAAAGCTCAAGAGCAACTTGCAGGAAGTGCGCGCACGCGGCGGCGAGCTGTTCGTCTTCGCCGACGGCGACTCGCGCATCGAACCCGGACCCGGCCTGCACGTCATCCGCATGCCCGAGCACTACGGCGTGCTCTCGCCGATCCTGCACGTCGTGACCTTGCAGTTGCTCGCGTATCACACCGCCTGCGCCCGCGGCACGGATGTGGACAAGCCCAGGAACTTAGCGAAGAGCGTGACCGTCGAATGACGGGTGCGCTCTTCGGGAGCGCAGCGCGGGCGCCGTAGGCGCGCGCTCTTTGGCGCGGTCTTCAGGTCAATGTCAAGCGCCGTGAGCTGCACGCCTCACGGGCTGACCTTTCACAATCGTCACCACATCCCCGGCACGCAGGCCCGGATCGCTGGCGCGCTCGAAGCGCTTCGTCGAGCCGTCCTTGAACGTCACCGTCGTGATCCAGACCGTGTGCTTCTTGACGTTCTTCTCGATCTCGTTGCCGGCCAGGCCGCCGCCGACGGCGCCGAGCACCGTCATCGCCGCTTTGCCGTTGCCGTGGCCGAACTGGTTGCCGACCACTCCCCCCGCCACCGCACCGCCCACGGCGCCGACGCCGCTGGCCTGGCCCTTGCGCGTTTCGGTCTGCCCCTTCGAGACGACCGCACAACCCTTGCA
>JBEBHW010000670.1:0-2694 GCA_040081145.1 Burkholderiaceae bacterium | reverse complement strand
GGAAGGACAAGCCAGAACGGAGCGCCGAGGCGCCTCAACTGAACTTACGAGGCTGCATTATGAACTGATAAGTACGCTACATTAACTAAAGGGTATTGCATGGAACATGCGGTATACAAAAATACCTAAAGTTCTAATGATGCTCTGGTGCGTATACAATGCGCCATGGTCAAAGTGTCGTTTCGAGAGCAAGTGCTGCAGGCGCGCGAGGGCGCGATCGTCGCCTCGGTGAATCGCCTGCTGGCGGAAAAGGGCTACGACGCGATGACGGTGGACGAAGTCGCCGCCGACGTCGGCATCGCCAAGGCGAGCCTGTACAAGCACTTCACATCGAAGGAAGAACTCGCCGCCGCCGCGATGATTCGGGTGCTCGACCGGGCGCTCGATCAGCTGGCCGCGCTGGACGCCCTGCCCAAGTCGAGCCCGCTCGAACGCCTGCAGGCGGTGGCCCGCTGGACGATGCAAGTTCAACTGGCCGGAGAAATGCCGTCGTTGCCTGCGCAGAACTCGACGCTGCGCGCTGCGCTGACGTCGAACAAGGCCTATGTGGAGCGCCTGATCCGCGTCAGCGACAAGCTCGGCGAGTGGATCACCGCCGCGCAGAAGGCCGGTCACCTGAACCGCAAGCTGCCCCCCGAGCTGATGCTTTACACGCTGTACGCGCGCGCCTGCGACCCGGTGCTGAGCCTGCTCAAGGCGAGCGGCAACCACAGCGACGAGCAGATCATCGAGATGCTGTTGTCCACCTGCTTCGACGGACTGGCGGGGAGCTCGCGCTTGCGCGCCGTGTGACCGGGCGGCGTTCGGTGGCGTTATCGGGGCCCTGAGCGGGCGGCTACGATGGTGGGGCAGTGCTGACCCCCTTCATCGAAACAGGAGCCGCTGATGAACCCGACATCCATCAAGACTGACGTGCTCGCCGGCAAGCCGGTTGCCGGTGCGATGGTCTTCGAATTCTTCTCGCCCGGCATGGCGACGATCCTGTCCAACGCGGGTTGTCGCTTCGTGCTCTACGACATGGAGCACACGGGCCTGGGTTTCGAGACGCTGAAGTGGCTGTTCGCGAGTTGCCGCGGTCTGCCCATCGAACCCATGGTGCGCGTGCCGCGCGGCGAATACACCTGGCTTGCTCGGGCCCTGGACCTGGGCGCGCGCGGCGTGATGATTCCGATGGTGGAATCTGCCGAGCACGCGCAGGCGATCGTGCAGGCGTGCCGCTACCCGCCCGTGGGCCGGCGCGGTGCCGGATTCGGTTTTGCACAATGCGATTACCGAGGCGGCGACGTGGGCCAGAAAATTCGCGCGTACAACGAGCGCACCCTGGTCATCGCGCAGATCGAAACCGAGCGCGGCCTGGACCAGGTCGAGAAAATCGCCGCGGTCGACGGCATCGACGTGCTCTGGGTCGGCCACTTCGACCTGTCCAACTTCATGGGCATCCCGGCGCAGTTCAATGACCCGCGCTTCGACGCGGCGATGCGCAAGGTCGCTGCGGTCGCGCGTGCGCACGGCAAGGCCGCCGCGTTCATGGCGACGGACGCCGCGTGGATCGCGCGGGTTCGCGAAATGGGCTACACCATGATCGCCGCGGGCACCGACAGCGGCCTGCTGGAACTCGCGGTGAAGAACTTGGTCGGCGACATCCTGGGCGGCCCGGGTGGCACAGCATGAGCGGGGCCTTTCGGATCGGGCTCACGCGCGACATCCTGGCGCCCAATGGCGAGCCGTCGTTCGGCAGCGCGCCGCTCGCGCTGCTCACAAGTGAGCCGCGCATCGAGTGGGAGTTTCTGCCCGAGGCAGTGGACGAAATCACGCCCGCCATCATGGCGCGCTACGACGCGCTCTATGTGAACGCGCCGCGTGTCAGCGCAGCCTCGGTGAGCGGCCCGGATCTGCGCGTGAAGATCGTCGCGCGCCACGGCGTGGGCTACGACTCGGTCGACGTCGCCGCGCTCGCTGCGCGCGGCGTGCTCACAACGAACACGCCCGTGGCCGTGCGGCGCCCGGTCGCGGTGGCGGCGCTGACCTTCATCTTTGCGCTCGCCGGAAAGCTACTCGACAAACACCGGCTGACGCGCGCCGGCCGCTGGAATGAACGCACGGCGCACATGGGCGCGGGGCTGACGACGCGCACGCTCGGCGTCATCGGTGCCGGCGGCATCGGCCGCGAGCTGCTCGCGCTGGCGCGGCCGTTCGGCTGGAAGATGCTCGCTGCCGATCCTTACGTGGACGCGGGCGTGGTGAAGGCGCTCGGCGCCGAAGCGGTGCCGCTGCAGCAGCTTCTCGAGCGCGCCGACTTCGTCGTCGCCACTGTGCTGCTGAATCCGCAGACGCGCCACCTCATGAACGCACAAGCCTTCGCGCAGATGAAGCGCAGCAGCTATTTCATCAACCTGTCGCGCGGGCCGATTGCCGACGAAGCGGCGCTGATCGCGGCGCTGCGCGCGGGCGCGATCGCCGGCGCTGCGCTCGACGTTTTCGAGCAGGAGCCGGTCGCACCCGACAACCCGCTGCTCGGCATGGACAACGTGCTCGTCACGCCGCACGCGCTGTGCTGGACCGACGAGTGCTTTGACGCGATCGCACGCGAAGGCTTGAGCTGCCTTGTCGACTTCGCGAACGGGCGCACGCCCCGGTCGGTGATTCCGGCGCCCGCCTGAAGGACCGCAGGTGGCGCCGCGCGACCCTCGCGGC
>JBEBHW010000044.1:0-11770 GCA_040081145.1 Burkholderiaceae bacterium | reverse complement strand
ATCCTTGGGCATCGATTGATGCGCATTTGATATGAATACACGGCTCCGGCGTGCACTCTCTCTGAACGCCTTGCGTGCCTTCGAGGCGGTCGCACGGCGCCTGAACTTCAGCGACGCTGCCACGGAGCTGTTCGTGACGCAGTCGGCCGTCAGCCGCCAGATCAAGGGGCTGGAAGACGAACTCGGCGCGTCGCTGTTCGTGCGTGGCACGCGCCATGTGGAGCTGACGCAAAGCGGCCGTGTGCTGCAGCGTTCGGTGGAGAGCAGCCTCGGTCAGATCGACGCCAGCGTGCGCCAGATCCGCCAGGCGCGCAGCCGCAAGCGCGTCAGCGTCACGACCTTTGCGTCGTTCGGCTCGCTCTGGCTGCTGCCGCGCATCGAGGCGTTTCAGCGCCAGCACCCTGACATCGACATCCGCGTCTCGGCGACCGATACGATCGCCGACCTCGACGACCCGGAGCTCGATCTCTCATTGCGCTATTGCAGCCCGGCGCAGGCGCCCGAGGGCGCGGTGCGTCTCTTCGGCGAGATCCTGACGCCGGTCGTGAGCCGCTCGCTGATGGAGCAGATTCGCCGCGGCGAGGCGCCCCCGCTGGCCAAACCGGCCGACCTGGCGCAGCACACGCTGGCCGAGGAGGACGACACCAAGACCAGCACCGAATTCCTGAGCTGGCGCCGCTGGCTCGCCCTGCGCGACCAAGCCACGCTCGAGCCCAAGCGCTGGCTCTACCTGAACTTCACCTACCAGCAGGTGCAGGCGGCGCTGGCCGGCCACGGTGTCGCGCTGGCGCGGGTTGCGCTGGTGTTCGAGGCCTTGCAGCGCGGCGAGCTGATCGAGCCGTTCGGCGACGCCGGGCGCATGAGCAGCCCGTATCTGTACTGGCTGATCGTCTCGCCCGTCGGCCAGGCGCGGCCCGAGGTGGCGCAGTTCTGCGACTGGGTGCGCGAGCAGGCGAAGATCACGCGCCACGCGATCGGCGAGCAGGCGCCGCTGTAGTGGCCGAAACTCCCGATTGACGGCGTTTCCAGGGTGTACATACTGTGCCCGCCAACCACGGGAGGCCTATGGACCTGACGGCGCTCACGATCAGCGAAGCCGCTGCCGCCTTGCAGCGGGGCGAGTTCACGGCGGTCGACTACGCCGAGGCGTTGCTCGCGCGCGCCACGCAAGCCGCCGCTTTGAACGCGTTCATCCAGAACGACGCGAGCCTGGTGCGCGCCGCCGCGCGTTTCGCCGACGAGCAACGTTCGCGCGGAGCGAAGCCGGGGCTTCTGCACGGCATACCGCTGGCGCTGAAAGACAACATCGACACGGCAGGCGTCGCAACGACCGCGGGAACACCGGCCCTGCGCAACAACCGCCCGCTGCGCAACGCGACGATCGCGCAAAAGCTCATCGACGCCGGCGCGATCGTGTTCGGCAAGGCGAACCTGCACGAGCTGGCTTACGGCATCACGAACAACAACACCGCCTTTGGCGCGGCGCGCAACCCGTACGACCGGACCCGGATTCCAGGTGGTTCCAGCGGCGGCGTGGGCGTCGCCGTGGGCGCGCGCATCGTTCCCGGGGGCATCGGCTCCGACACCGGCGGCTCGGTGCGAGTTCCCGCCGCGTTGTGCGGCATCGTCGGCTTTCGGCCCACGACCTTGCGCTGGTCGCAGGCCGGCATCGTGCCGATCTCGCACACTCGCGACACCGCCGGCCCGATGACACGCAGCGTCGCCGACTGTGCGCTGCTCGACCACGTGATCACCGGCAACGCAATGCTGCCCGCGGCAAGCCTGAAAGGCCTGCGCCTGGGCGTGCCGCGCGGCCATTTCTGGGAGGGACTCGACAGCGAGGTGGCCAAGCTGATGGAAGGCGTGCTCGTCACACTCAAGGGCGCGGGCGTGATGTTGATCGAAGCCGATGTGCCCGATGCGGCGCGCCTGGACAACGAAGCCGGTTTTCCGATCGCGCTCTACGAGACGATCGTCGACCTCGACGGTTACCTCACGCAGCACGGCTCGGAGTTGCGCTATGCCGACGTCGTTGCGCAAGTTGCGAGCCCCGATGTGAAAGGCATCCTGCAAAGCCTTCTGGGTGCAGGCGCGATTCCCGAACCCGCGTACCGCATGGCGATCGAAGTCCAGCGCCCGGCGTTGCAGGCCGCGTACCGCCAGTATTTCAACCGCCACGATGTCGCCGCGGTGCTGTTCCCGACGACACCGCTGCCCGCGGCGCGAATCGGCGAAGACGAGACCGTGCTGCTGAACGGCGTGGCCGTGCCGACATTCACGACCTTCATTCGCAATTGCAGCCCCGGCAGCGTGGCCGGGATTCCCGGAATCAGCGTGCCCGCGGCGCTGACGAAGTCGGGCCTGCCGCTGGGAATCGAACTCGACGGCCCGGCGGGCAGCGACGCGCAGCTGCTCGCGATTGCGCTGGCTGTCGAGGGCGTGTTGCCGAAGCTGCCGGCGCCGAAGATTTGACCGTGCAAGAAGATTCAACCCACAAACCCCCCAGGAGACATGCATGACCCAAGGTTTCATCCCGGCACGCCGGCGCATCATTTCAGCCGCCGCCGGGAGTGCTGTTCTCGGCACGGGCTTCATCCAGCCCGTGTTCGCCCAGCCCAAGGAATTCAAGATCGGCCTGTTCATCGCGCTGAGCGGCCCGGCGTCGCTGTTCGGGCCCACGCAGCGCGCCTGCGCCGACTGGGCGGCCGAGCTCATCAACAAGGGCGGCGGCATCATGGGCCGGCCCATCAAACTGCTGCACACGGATGCCGGCGGCGCGCCGGCCGAGACGGCCAAATCGGCAGTTCGATTGATGTTGGAGGACAAGGTCGACCTCTTCATCGGCTCGCACGACAGCGCAACGCGCGAGGCGAACATCGCCACGATCAAGAGCAGGGTGCCCTACATCTACTCGCCCGTCTACGAAGGGGGAGAGTGTTCGCCCAACGTCTATTGCCTGGGTGAAACGCCGCCGCAGCAGGCTCAACCCGCAGTGGAGTTCCTCGCCAAGGAGCGCAAGGCCAAGACCTTCTATCTGATCGGCGACGACTACGTGTGGCCGCGCAAGTCCAACGAACAGGTGAAGAAGTACGTCGCGCAAAACGGCGGCAAAGTTGTCGGCGAAGAGTACGTGCCATTCGGCGCGCCGAACAAGTTCGAAGAAGCGGTGACACGCATCAAGGCGGCCAAGCCCGACGCCGTGGTGAGCACGCTCGTGGGCGCGGACAACGTCAACTTCAACCGCACGTTTGCCGGCTTCGGCCTGGACAAGACCATCGTGCGCATCGCCCTGCTGCTGGAAGAGAACACGCTGATGGGCATCGGCGCCGAGAACAGCGCGAACCTGTATTCGTGCATGGGCTACTACGCAAACAACACCGCAGCCGCGCCGAAGAAGTTCAAGGCCGACTACCTCGCGCGCTACGGCGACAAGGCGCCGCAGCTCAGCACCATCGGCGTCGATTGTTTTGCGGCGATGAATCTGGCCAAGGCATTGGTCGAGAAAGCCGGTGGCACCGACATGAAGAAAATGATGGCAGCCTCCGAAGGCTTGGGCTTCGACACGCCATCGGGACGCGTGACGATGCACGGCAGGCAGGTCGACAAGGACATGTACCTCGCCACATGCAAGGGCACCGAGTTCGAAGTGATCAAGACGATCAAGGCGGTGAAGAGCGGAACGGCGTGTAAGACCTGAGGCGCTGAGGCACTCGAACTTCGCCGATCGCCGATGGAGCCTGTGCTCGTCGCGCAGGGCCTGAACGCGCTCTTTGCCGTCGCGTTGCTCGCCATCGTCGCGCTGGGCCTGGCGGTGGTGCTGGGCCTGCTCGGTGTGCTGAATCTCGCACACGGCGAGCTCGTGATGGTGGGCGCGTACTGCGCCTACGTCGTGCAGGCGAACGGTCTGCCGTTCATCGCCGCTGTGCCTTTGACGCTGGCGGTGTGCGCCGTGCTCGGGTATGCGATCGAGCGCTGGCTCGTGAGCCCGCTCTATCAACGCCCGTTCGATACGCTCGTTGTCACCTGGGGTCTGAGCCTGCTCATCCGCAAGTGCGCGGAAAGCCTGTTCGGCCTGGGCTACAAGAGCCTCACCGAACCCTTCAGCGGAACCGTCGAGGTGCTCGGCGCCACGTATCCGCGCTATCGCCTGCTGTTGATCGCGGTGAGCATCGTCGTGCTCGGCGGTCTCGTGCTCTGGTACGGCCGCAGCCGGACGGGTACGCGCATCAAGGCAATGGTCGACAACCCCGATCTCGCGCGCGCCCTGGGAATTCCCGTGAGCCGCTTCGCGAGCGCGACCTTTGTCGTCGGCACGTGCCTCGCGGGCCTGGCGGGCGTGATGATCGCGCCGCTGATTCCGGTGCAGCCTTTCATGGGGCTGGACTACATCCTGATGTCGTTCTTTGTGCTCGTCGTCGGGGGCTTGGGCAGCGTCGGCGGGTTGCTCACCGGCTCGACCGTGATCGGCGGTACGAACTCGATCGTCTCGGCGATCAGCGACAGCACGGGAGGCTATTTCTGCGTGCTCGCGATTGCGATCCTGTTCCTCTGGCTGCGGCCGCGCGGAATCCATGCGCGGCGCTGACAAGAATCCGGCGACTGTGCGCACCCGCGGCAGCGTTGCGCTGGCGATCGCCGCGTTGCTGCTGTTGCCGCTGGTCGCAGGCGACTTCTGGGCCTACCAGATGGGTTTGCTCTACCTCTACGCGATCGCCGCGCTGAGCGTGGGCCTGTGCTGGGGCCGCGCCGGTTTCCTGCCGCTCGGGCAAGGGCTGTTCTTCGGCCTCGCAGCTTACCTGTCGGGCCTGGCGCTGATCGAGTTCGACCAGACCTGGTGGTTGCTGCTGCTGATTCCGCTCGCGGCCATCGTGCCCGGCGTGCTCGCCTTCCTCATCGGCACGCTCGTGTTCCGGCGACGCGGCGAGAGTGGGCCGTACTTTTCGATGATCACGCTCGCGCTCGCGCTGCTCGCGAGCCAGATCGCAAACAACTGGGAGTCGGTGACGGGCGGCTTCAACGGCCTGAAAGGCATTCCGGGCTTGCCGGGGCTGGACAGCTACACGGCCGCCTACTACGCCGCCGCGAGTGCGCTCGCTGTCGTCTGCGGCGCCGTCGCCTGGCTCTATCACGCGCCGCTCGGCGTGCTCTGGTCGGCGCTGGCGCACAACGAGCGGCGCGTCGTGCTGTTCGGTTTCGATACGAACCGGCTCAAGGCAGTCGCCTTCGGCGTGAGCGGATTCCTCGCCGGAATCGGCGGCGCGCTCTACGCACCGCAGCAGGGCCTCGTGACGCCGCAGCTGTGCGGCTTCGTGCTCTCGGCCGACCTCGTGATCTGGGCCGCGGTGGGCGGGCGCGGCAAACTGCTCGGGCCGGTGCTCGGCGCGCTCTTGATCGGCGCGCTGACGAGCTCGCTGCGCGACAGCTTTGGATTTTGGGAAATTGGCCTGGCAGTGACTTTCATCCTGATCGTGCTGCTGTTCCCGCAAGGCCTGATCGGCGTCTTTGCGCCGGTCGAGCGCTGGTTGAACGCGGGCCGCGGGCGCGGCGCGGCAGTGGCCGCGCCCCCGCGCGCCGCGCCGGGTGGTGCGGTGCAATTGCGCATCGAAGACGTCGACGTCGCGATCGGCGAAGTGCGGATCCTCGACAAGCTGACACTGGCGATCGACAAGCCGGGCATCTTCTGCGTCATCGGGCCCAACGGCGCGGGCAAGACGTCGACGTTCAACATGCTCACCGCAGAGCTGCCCGCGCAGGCCGGTCGGGTGAGCTTCGACGGCCGCGCCATCGAGCCACTCGAGACGCACCGCATCATGGGCCTGGGAATCGGCCGCAAGCTGCAGATCCCCTCGGTGTTCGCGCATCTGACGATTGCCGACAACCTCGCCATCGCGCTGTGGAGCGGACGCGCCGCGCCGCTCGACCTGTTGCGCCCGAGGCTGCGGCGCTGGAACAGCCCGTTGCTCGAGGCGCTGCGCGAGCGCTATGCGTTTCTCGCCGATGCGCAGCGCAACGCGGCCGAACTGTCGCATGGGGAGCGACAGATCCTGGAGCTGACCCTCGCGCTGCTGGGCGAGCCGCGCCTGCTCTTGCTCGACGAGCCGTGCGCCGGTCTGTCGCCGCAAGAGACCGCGTTAGTCATCGACGTGATCCGCTGGGCAAGTGAGAGGCGCGGCGCGACGGTGATCGTCATTGAACACGACATGAGCCTGGTGCGCAGCATCGCCGACCACGTGTTCGTGCTGCACAACGGCCGCGTCCTCGCACAGGGCAGCGTTGCCGAGATTCAGGGCAATGCAGCGGTGAAGGCGATTTACGTCGGGTCGGAAAAATGAGCGACGTCCCCATCGCCCGAAACGCAGCCGCACCACCCCGCCTGGAGTTCAGGGCGCTGCGCGGCGGCTACGGGGGCCTTGACGTGGTTCGCGATGTGAGCGGCGCGGTCGCGCCCGGGCAGGCGCTGTGCGTCATCGGCAGAAACGGCGTGGGCAAGAGCACGCTTCTGAAATTGTTGTTCGGCCAGTTGCCGCTGCGTGCCGGGACGATCGCAATTGACGGCCGGCCGATCGAACAGGCGAGGCAACGCCGCGCGCTCGGCTTGAGCTACTGCCCGCAGGAGCGCCCGGTGTTCGACGACTTGAGCGTGCGCGACAACCTCACCTTGATGCGCACCGACCGCAGCCTGGGCGTCTTCGAGTCGCTGTTCGCACGCTTTCCCATCTTGCGCCGGCGCCTGAACCAGCACGCCGGCACTTTGTCGGGCGGCGAAAAGAAGATCCTCTCGTTCGTGCGCGGCGTGTCCGAAGCGCAGCCTGTTCTGTTGCTGGACGAGCCGAGCGAAGGCGTGCAGTGGGAGAACATCGAACACATGGTGGCCGTGCTCAACGCGGCCAAGGCCGCGGGCATGTCGCTGATCGTCGTCGAGCAGAACCTGGCGTTCGCCGAGTTGATCGCCGACCACTACCTTGTCATCGAACAAGGACACGTTGTCCTGCAGGGGCGGCGCGGCGAGGTCGGGCGCGAGCAGCTGCTGGCGCATTTGCACGTCTAGGAGCGGCCTTCTGCCGCCGAGGCCCTGGGCGGGATCACAGTCCGCGCCGGAACTGCGAAGGCGTGCAGCCGCGGTGCAAATGAAAGATCGCGGAGAAGTGCGCGGCGCTGGCGAAGCCGCAGCGCCGCGCGATCGTCGACACCTGATCGGCGCTCTCCTTGAGCAGCGCGCACGCCCGGTCCAGGCGCCGCTCCAGCACGTACTGGTGCGGCGTCGAGCCCAGGGCCTTGTGGAAGGAGCGCAAAAAATGGCCGACCGACATGGAGGCGATCTCAGCCAGGCTTTCCAGGCCGATGTCGCCGGCGAGGTTCGAATTCACGAACGTCTCGATGCGCCTCAGAATGAAAGGGCGCAGCGCGCTCACGTGCGGCGTCGGGTCGGGCAGCGCCGTGACTGAGGCCGCGGGGCGCCACAACAGCGGTGCGAGGTGGCCGATCAACAGGCCACCCGTCTCATCGAGAAATTTCGAGGAGTCGACGCGGGCGTCATCCAGGCAGGACTCGAGCTCGGCGATCATGAGGCGGAAGTAGCTCTCGATCCAGGCGTCTCGCAGCTGAGTGGGCAGAGTTGGCGACACGGCACCCGGGCCCGGACTGTCCGGAAGTTGCATCGCCGCCGCCGGAATGTACAGATGCACGTGCACCGACTCGCCGGCGGCGTCCATGGACCACTGCACGGGCCGGTTCGCCGGCAGGAATGCAATCGACCCGAGACGTCGCTTCATTCGCGTGGGCACCCCGTCGATCACGAGGGTGCCTTCGGAGCGACCCAAGGCGCAATACGACAGCACGTGATCGTCCAGGCATTGCGCTTCGGGCAAGACCACGCGGCTGCGCCGCCAACGTGCGGCGATCAGGCCCAGGCCGTTGTGCGACGCGACCAGGAATTCCGGTGGCCTGCCAGTGACTCGCGCGATGACCGCGCCGGCCGATGTGGGTGAGAGCGTGGCGACGTCGAGTCGTTGCATGCGCGGATGCCTGTGGTCCTTGTTGGTTCGGGTCAAGTCTTCGGACGCGTGGCGCAAACTCTAGCAAGTTCAGTGGCGCCTGACATCGCGAAAACACCTAGGCCAAGCGAAGCCGGACCCGCAATTCAAGTGGCCGCGCGCGTGGTGCGGCCACAAACCGGACGAGCGGTCTTGCACTCCGGCAAGAAGCTTCTACGCGGAACCTTCGCTTCGGAGAAGGGCGCTACTTCTTCGGCGGCGGTGTGCCCGACGGCGCGCGCTGCGCGACTGCGCTCTGCGGCGCTGCGCGGAAGACCCAGTTGCGGTAGCTCGCTGCAGCGCCGAAGTCGGCAAACTCGGCAGCGAAGTTCCCACGTTTGATCGGCGCAGCTTGCGACAGGCTGTGCACGCCGACGATGTAGCCGTCGGCGCTGCGCACGATGCCCCATTCGTCGTTGCCCGTCAGCGGGTCCACGGGTACGCGGCGCAAGTGGCGCCGCACGCCGGGAACTCGCGGGTCGCGCAACAACTGCTCGAGTGTCCTGGGGAAGCGCGGCTGGTTGGGCGCCGAGGCATTCGCATAACTCGTCAGCGCTGCGCGAAACTGGCCACCCAGGAACAGCAGTTCCTGTTCGGCGCCGCGCCGCTGCACGACCGATCCGAGCTGGACCGACGCCGTCGCAGCGATGGCGATCACCGCCAGCAGCATCAGCAGGCCGATGTAGGTGAAGCCGCACACGCGTCGTGGCCATGGCCTCAGGCCCGACCCCCAGCCCGACAGGCTCCTAGAGTTCCGCGAACGCCTTGCCATCGATGGTGTTGCCCGTCGCCGAACTGCGGATGTCGTAGACGCGCCCCTTCGCGTCGCCTTCGGGCGCGACCACGACCCAGGCCTCCCGCGACTCGACGATCGGGTCGTTCGGAACAGTGCGCAGGTATTTGCGCTCGACCATTTCTTCCAGGCTCTCCGGGTAGCGGCCCAGGTCGCCGTAGAACTTGTCTATCGTTTCGCGCACCGTGCGCAGGTTTTCCTTGAGCACGGTTTCTTTCGAGACGTCGACGCTTTGAAAATAGCGCGGCAACGCCAACGTCAACAACAGGCTGACGATGGCGAGCACGACGATCAGTTCGATCAACGTGAAACCGCGCAGCGTGCCTTGGCGCACGCTGCCGGGCACCGAACTACCACTTGCGGTACGGAACGCCATTGAGCCCCACTTTCTCCGAGTGTGAATACACGTCGTACACGTCTTCGCCTTCTCTCGGCTCGTCGGCGTCGCTGGAATACGAACGCTTGCCCCAGGTCTGCGCGGGCGGCACGTCGACCTCCATGGCCATCGGGTCGGCGGGCAGGCGGCGCAGGAAGTAGATCTTCGCGCGCTTGGCGCTGCGCTGATCTTCCACGCCTTCGACGAGCACGGCGAGCGTCGCGGGGAAGCCCGTGGACTCTGCCGCCTTGCGGATCCGGCCTTCGTCGAAAGCGCGTTTGTACGCGTCGATCGCCGCCCGAACGTCGCGCAGCGCGACGCGCAACTCCTGCTCCTTGCTGCGCTGCACGCCCAGCTGCGCCAGGGGCAGCGCGATCGAGGCGAGCACGCCCAGGATGGCCAGCGTGACCATCAGCTCGATGAGCGTGAAGCCGCGTGCACGCAACGCGAGACCGCTGTCACCGCGGCGCACGCCGGGATCCGCGTTCCCCGGCACACCGTGGATCCCGGCATTCGCCGTGACGACAAGCTGCACAGGAGGCGATGCGCTGACCACGATGCGATTCAAGGCGTGATGCGGATCGCATGCGTCGGCGGCAGCGTCAATGCGAGTTCGCGGCCATCGATGCCGAGCGCGCCGACGCGCGTCAACTGCAGCCGTGCGCCTTCGGCGGCGCGCAGCGCCCGCAGGTTCACGGTGAGCACCCGGTTCAATGCCGTCGCACCGGTACCGCTGGTGCCGCCGCCGCTGCGCGTGAGAGCCACCGACACGTGGCCCGCCGGATCCACCTGGCTGCTGAAGACCGTCTTCGCGTTGTCCTGGTTCAAGAAGTCGCCCTCCGTCACGCTCGTCACGCGCATCGCGAGGGCGTCGAAGTCGAAGGTTAGCGGTACGCTTTGCACCGGCAGTTCGCTTTGCATGAGCAATTCCACCGCGATGTCCTTGCCCACGCTCGCCGTCTTCGGCCCGCGCCACGCGAGCAGCGGCGCCGCCAGTGCGACGCCTTGCGGCGTCACGTTCGGCGCAGTGTTCGCTGCTGGATTCGCTGCGGTGTTCGCGCCACCGGGAATGTTCAGCGACGACTGCGGCGAGCCAGGGGCCGGTGCGGGCTGCTGCGGCGCGTCACCCGACTCGGTTTGCGCGGGCATTGAAGTGGGAGGCGAGGAGACAGGCCCGGAGGATTCCGGCAGCCGGGTGCGCATGCTCGACTCCGTGCCCGCGTCGAATTCGGCGAGGCTCGCGTCGGGCCGCTGCAGGTTGCGGATGAGGCGCGGCGTGATCGAGAGCACGATCTCCGTTTTCGAGTTGTCGTCGGCCTGCGAGCCGAACAGGCGCGACAGCACAGGCACATCGCCCAGACCCGGAATCCGGTTCGCGGTGCTGCGCTCGTCGTCCTGGATCAGCCCGGCGAGCACCTGATTCTCGCCGTCTTTCAGGCGCAGCGTCGTCGACGCGGATCGTGTGCCGAGCTGGTACGCGAGTGTGCCGGTGCGGGTTTGCACCTGGCTCACAATATTGCTCACTTCGAGGGCGATCTTGATCGCCACTTCGCCGTCCAGAAAAATTGTCGGCTCGACATCGAGCTTCAGCCCGACGTCGATGTAAGTCACGGATTCGGCGGCAAAGCCGCTGGCGGTGGAGGTGGTCGTGATCGTCGGTACGCGGTCGCCGATCAGGATCTTCGCCTTCTCGCGATTGCGCGCGCGAATGCGCGGATTGGCGAGAAGGTTCGTGTCGGTGATCTGGCGGCGCGCCGTGATCGCCAGCGGGTCGATCGTCGCGCCCGTCGTGGAGGGCCGCAGGTTGCCAAGGTCCGACAGCGTGAGCGACCCACCGAGCGTCGTGGGCAGCGGCGCCAGCGACAGCTGCCCCGGCCAGCGCACGCCGAGTTCGAGCAGCCGCGAGCGCTTGATTTCGAGAACCTCGACCTCCAACATCACTTCGGGTTCGGGCGCGTCGTGCAGCGCGACCAAGCGTTCCGCGATGCGCACCGCGTCGGCGCTGTCGCGAACGATGATCATGTTCAGCTTCTCGTCGACGACGACGTCGCGCGTGCGCACGATCGTGCGCAGCGTGTTTGCGACGACTTTCGCGTCGGCGGTGGCGAGCATGAAGCTGCGCACGACGAGCTGTTGATACTCGCGCACCTTCGGCGGCGTGTTCGGGTAGATGATGATCGTGTTCGTGTCGACGATGCGCTGCTCGAGCTGGTTCGTCAGCAGGATCAGGTTGATCACCGAGGCGACGCTCGAGCCGCGCAGGAACACGGTGGTGCGCGCGTCGGTGCGCACGTCCTTGTCGAACACGAAGTTCAGGCCCGACGTGCGCGACAAGACTTCGAACACCTGGCGCAGCGGCGTCTCCTTGAATTCGATCGTGACCGGCTTGCGCAGCGCCGCGGCCAACTGGTTCGGTGGCGGTGGGCGCAAGGCGCGCTCGGCGAGCTTGCGTTGCAGGGCCCGCGCGCCGGCGTGGTCCGGGTTTTCGGTGAGGATCTGGCGCATGCGCGCCGCGGCCGTCTCGAGATCGGCGCGTTCCTCGGCGCGCTGCGCCTCGGCGAGCACGAT
>JBEBHW010000669.1:0-2696 GCA_040081145.1 Burkholderiaceae bacterium | reverse complement strand
GACGCGATGCTGCGAATCCGTTACGCGCAGGTGCCGGTGGTGGCCGCGATGCGGGGTCTGGCGCTGGGCGGTGGCTGCGAGCTGGCCGTGCACTGCGCACGGCGTGTGGCGCACCTGGAGAGCTACATCGGCCTGGTGGAAGTGGGCGTGGGCCTGATCCCGGGCGGTGGAGGCCTCGCGTATGCGGCGCGGCGCGCCGCCGAAATGGCGAACGCCGGCAACGCCAACGCTGACATCTTCAAGTTCGTCACCGACGGCTTCACGAGCGCGGCGATGGCCAAGGTAGGTACGAGCGCGATCGAGTCGCGCAAGCTCGGTTATTTGCTGTGGAGCGACGTCATCGTTCCGCACAGGGACGAGTTGTTGTTCGTCGCGACGCAGCAGGCCAAGGCGATGTTCGACAGCGGCTATCGCCCGCCCGCGCGCGCGCTGATTCCGGTGGCAGGCCGCTCGGGAATCGCGACGATCAAGGTGCAACTCGCGAACATGCGCGACGGCGGCTTCGTTAGCGCGCACGATTTCCACATCTCGTCGCTGATCGCTGAGGTGGTGTGCGGCGGCGAAGTCGACGCGGGCTCGCTCGTCACCGAGGAGTACCTGATGGCGCTGGAGCGAAAACACTTCTGCGGCCTGCTCGAACACCCCAAGACGCAGGAGCGAATCATGGGAATGCTGCAGACCGGCAAGCCGGTTCGCAATTGATGAAGCTAGTGCGCGGGCGCCATGCGTCGTTGGGCGGTGCTCGGAATCCTCGCGTACAGAGGGAGTACGTTCCGGTTCCTGCGCATCGTCCGCCTAGCCTGGCACCCGCTCGCTACGCTTTCTCCACGGCGAACCTACGTTGGTACATCAAGGACTGAACATCATGAGCAAACAAGTTCAAGACGCCTACATCGTCGCCGCAACCCGCACGCCGATCGGCAGATCCGGTCGCGGCTACTTCAAGAACACGCGGCCTGACGACTTGCTCGTTGCCGCGGTGCTGAGTGCGCTCCGGCAAGTGCCCTCACTCGACCCGAAGGCGATCGAAGACGCCATCATCGGCTGCTCGTTCCCCGAGGCCGAGCAGGGTGCGAACATGGCGCGCGTCGCGATGGTGCTCGCCGGGCTGCCGCATTCGGTGGGTGGCGTGACGGTGAACCGCTTCTGCGCGTCGGGTCTGACGGCAGTGCAAATGGCCGCCGACCGCATCCGCGTTGGTCAGGCCGACGTGATGATCGCCGGCGGCGCCGAATCGATGAGCATGGTGCCCATGGGCGGCAACAAGCCCTCGTTCAATTTGAACGTGTTCGCCCACGATGAAAACGTCGGCATCGCCTACGGCATGGGGCTCACCGCGGAAAAGGTGGCGACGCAGTGGAAAGTCTCGCGCGAGGCGCAAGACGCGTTTGCGCTCGGCTCGCACCAGAAGGCGTTGAAGGGTTTCGCCGCAGGTGAGTTCAGTGCAGAAATGACGCCGATCGACATCGTCGAGCGCTTTCCGAACTTGGAGAACTTTGGAACCGCGGGCGAAGTCGGCACGAAGACCCGCACTGTCAATCTCGACGAAGGCGCACGCCCTGACACCTCGCTCGAAGGCCTGGCCAAGCTCAAGCCGGTTTTTGCCGCGAAAGGCTCAGTCACCGCAGGCAACAGCTCGCAGACGAGCGACGGCGCGGGCGCGCTGATCCTCGCCTCGGAGAAAGCGATCAAGGAATTCAACCTGAAGCCCCTCGCGCGCTTCGTCAGCTTCGCCGTGCGCGGCGTTCCGCCGGAGATCATGGGCATCGGGCCGATCGAAGCGATCCCCGTCGCCCTGCGCCACGCCGGCTTGAAGCTCGACGACATCGGCTGGATCGAACTCAACGAAGCGTTTGCCGCGCAGGCGCTCGCGGTCATCAACACAGTGGGCCTGGACCCGAGCAAAGTGAACCCGCTGGGCGGCGCGATCGCGCTTGGCCACCCGCTGGGTGCGACGGGGGCGATTCGCTCCGCGACCGTGATTCATGCGCTGCACCGCCACAACCTGAAATACGGCATGGTCACGATGTGCGTCGGCATGGGGCAGGGTGCGGCAGGCATATTCGAACGCGTTTGAACGCGCGATGGCATTTTTTGGCATGTTCGTGTGCCTGTCCCGACCCTGCTCTTCGGCTACTTCCCCGGCAAGCGACTGGGGAAAGTCGGTGACCTGCCCAAGGGCGTGGTTCTGCAATGGCGCAAGTGGTGCATGAACCCGCGCTATCACGTCGGCGCCGAGGGCGCGGCGGTGCGCGACCAGTTTGCCGGAGCGCCTTTCCCGGTGGTCGCGCTGTCGATCACCGACGACGAGTTGATGATGCTGCACGATTTCAGCACCCCCTTGGAGAACGTCAGATGAGCATTCGAACCGCCACCTTGAACGGCGTAGCGACGATCGAGATCGCGCGCCCGGAGAAGAAGAACGCGCTCACCGCAGCGATGTACCAGGCGATGGCCGACGCGCTGGTCGCGGCGCAGGCCGATCCGGCGGTGCGCGCTGTGCTGATCACCGGGCAGCCGGGGATCTTCACGTCGGGCAACGACGTTGAAGATTTCGTCAGCCGCGGTGCGGGCGGAGCTGCAAGCGAATCGCCCGCGTTTCAGTTCATGCGCGCGTTGATCGGAATCGACAAACCCGTTGTTGCAGCGGTCACGGGCGCAGCGATCGGCATCGGAACGACGATGTTGTTGCACTG
>JBEBHW010000668.1:0-2698 GCA_040081145.1 Burkholderiaceae bacterium | reverse complement strand
TTGGGCCGGGTGTTCAAGATGCGCGTCGGCGCCGGCGTTTCCCAGTGCAGGCCCTTGTCCGTCGCGTAGGTCCAGGTGATCTTCGCGACGGTGAGCTGCGTGCTGCGCGGGCCAAAGCCATCACGCCCGCGCAGGCCCAGCAGACCATCGCCGCGCGTCAGCGTTTGCAGGTTCAAGCGGGGGCGGAACTGGCCGAGGGCTGGGAGGTCGTTGTCGGCGGTGCTGGGGAGGGGTTCGGACACTGTCGAAGGCGGATGCACTTGCACGCAGTGGACCACAACCCTAGCGCAGGCGGCCCAGCGTGGCCGCGCCCGGCGAATCAAGCCCTGGCCGGGACGCGCGCCATCTGCGCCGGGCCGAGGTGCATGCCGCTGTCGAGCAACAGCAACTCGCCGGTGACGGTGCGCGCGCCCTCGAGCAACCAGAGCACGGCCTCGGCGACGTCTTCCGGTGTGCAGGCGCGTCCAAGCGGGGCGTTGTTCTCGTAGCCGGCCTTGATTCGCTCGTACGCCTCCTGGCCCACGCCGTCGACGAACCAGCGCGTCGTGATCAGTCCCGGGCACACGGCGTTGACTCGCACCTGCGGTGCGAGCGCGCGCGCGAAGTAAAGCGTCATCGAATTCACCGCGCCCTTGGAGGCGATGTAGGCGACCGACGAACCCATGCCCAAAGCCC
This sequence comes from Burkholderiaceae bacterium, assembly GCA_040081145.1. Classification (GTDB taxonomy): domain Bacteria; phylum Pseudomonadota; class Gammaproteobacteria; order Burkholderiales; family Burkholderiaceae_C; genus JAEMQF01. Next base: position 2,023 of record JBEBHW010000668.1, on the reverse strand, counting down.
CGGCGATCGACGAGACGTTGACGATTGCGCCGCCTGCCGCCTTCAACGCCTCGGCGCAGGCGCGAATCATCTGGAACGTGCCGAGCGAATTGACGCCGACGATGCGCTGAAACGTCGCCGCGTCGATGGCGTCCCAGTTGCCCGAGCCGGAAAAACTCGTGATGCCGGCGTTGTTCACCAGCGCGTCCAGGCGCCCCCAGCGCTTCACGACAGCGTCCACCATGGCCTTGCACTCGGCGTCCTCGGCCACATCGGCGCGCATCAGCAAAGCGTCTGCCCCCGCCGCCTGGCACGCCTGCAGCGAAGCGTGCGCTGCGGCCTCGCTGCGGCTGTAGTTGATGAGCACGTCGTAGCCACGCCCGGCGAGCGCCATTGCGGTGGCGGCGCCGACGCCGGTCGCCGAGCCCGTGACGATCGCCACCTTGCGTTGCCCCATGGAGTTGACTTTCCGCGGATTGACCAGCGCATCAGTGTAGGCGCCAGCCGTGGCAGAGGCGCTCGCTGTGGCAGAGGCGCTCGCGGCGCGCCCAACCGAGCGACGGAACGTCGGCCGGGCGGCCGGCCCTTGAAACCGCGCCGGCCGGACCCACGTCAGGTCACAGGGGCGGACCCTCGATCCGCCCAGGCGACGCACCTCATGAATGCTCCAAGGCAAATCGAACTTCCCGAGCGGTTTCGCGTGGTGCTGACGCTTGCGCAGTTGCTCCAGCACCTCGAGATGGGTGCCGCACCCCTGAGTGCTGACCAGTACCGCTCCGTTGTCAGGCACTTGGCTGACGAACTCGAGACCGTGCAACCCGGACCCGAGCTTGACGCCGTGTTGAAGTCATTTCCAGCGGCAGCGGAACTCTATGAGAACCAGCGCTACGAACAAGCCGGCCTTTGCCGGGCGCCGCTGGAGCTGTCGCTGAACACTGAGCAGCAGGCGCGCAGCGCGCTCGCCCGAATCGCCGCACTGTAGAGCGTCAGCTCGAAGGGCGCGCCACGCGCACCGGCCGCGGCGATGCACGCCGCCTGGCCATGCGAACATCGCCGCCATGGACGACGCGCCCGCCGCCGGCTCGATTGGCCGAGCACCCTGGCATCGCCCGGCCCTGAAGACTGCCGTGGCCGGCCTGATGTGTGCCCAGATGGTGGGCTGTGCGCTGGTCGACTACGAACAGCGGCGCTGGATCTTCATGCCCGGCAACCGAACCTGGGACGCGGGGCTGGCCGCAGCGCAGGGCATGCACGACGTGTGGATCGACTATGTGTCGGCGCACCCTGAGCATCTGGGCGACGCAGTGCGCTTGCACGGCCTGTGGCTGGCACAAAGCGACGCTGCGGCGCCGGTCCTGCTGTTCCTGCACGGCGTGCACTGGGACGTGCGCGCCAGCGCACCGCGCATGCGCCAGCTGCACACGCTGGGCTTTTCGGTGCTGGGCATCGACTACCGCGGCTTTGGCCGCAGCAGCGACGCGATGCCCTCCGAGACACTCGTCGCCGAAGACGCGCGCGCCGCGTGGGACTGGCTGGCGCGCACGTTTCCCAACACGCGCCGCTACGTCTTCGGGCATTCGCTGGGCAGCGCGATTGCGGTGCAGCTCGCGCACGACGTTTCCGACGAAGCCGGCTTGATCGTCGAAGGCGCATTCACCTCGGTGGCTGACGTTTTTCGCAGCACGAGCTGGGGTTGGCTGCCGATCACGGGGCTGATCACGCAGCGCTTTGACGCTGGTGCGCGCATCGCCCAAGTCGGCTCGCCGGTGCTGGTGGTGCACGCCAGCGAAGACACGATGATCGCGCCGCAGCTCGGGCGCGCGCTCTACGATCTCGCGCTGCCGCCGAAACGCTTCGTGCTCGTGCCGGGCGCGGTGCACGAAAACGCCGGTGCGGTCGGCGCGGAGCAATACTTTGAGGCGCTGCGCGATCTGTTCGGCCTGGGCAGCGCGCCGTAGCCGCGCCTTTGAACCGGTGGACCCCGGCCGCCGTGCATCACCCGGCCGGCCAGTCCACTGCCCCCGAATGCGTCACCGCCCCCAGG
>JBEBHW010000667.1:0-2699 GCA_040081145.1 Burkholderiaceae bacterium | reverse complement strand
ATCGACGCCAACATGGTCGCCACACCGCGCACCAATCCGTATGTGCGCACCGACGGCTGGAACGACGAAGTCGCCCGCATCAACGCGAACAAGGCTGCCGCCTGATCGCGGAGCGATTGAACCTGAGACACCACACCATGGCCCAACGCACCCCCATCGAATCCGGCTGCCCCGACCCGAAGCCCTTCATGCATCCGACGATGCTGAAGAACTACGGCAACTGGAAGTACCATGACCGCCCCCGCCCCGGCGTGCTGCACCATGTGTCGCACACAGGAGACGAGATCTGGACGGTGCGCGCCGGCACGCAGCGGCAGATGGACGTGTACACGATCCGCAAGCTGTGCGACATCGCCGACACGTATGCCGAAGGCCATGTGCGCTTCACGATCCGCTCGAACATCGAGTTCATGGTCGCCGATCAGAACAAGGTCGCGCCGCTGATCGAGTCGCTGACCAGCAACGGCTTTCCGGTCGGCGGCACCGGCAACTCGGTGTCGATGATCGCGCACACGCAGGGCTGGCTGCACTGCGACATCCCGGGCACCGACGCTTCCGGCGCCGTGAAGGCGCTGATGGACGACCTCTACGAGGAGTTCATCAAGGAAGACATGCCCAATCGGGTTCACCTGTCAACGTCATGCTGCGAAATCAACTGCGGCGGCCAGGCCGACATCGCGATCATCGTGCAGCACACGAAACCGCCGAAGATCAACCACGATCTGGTGGCCAACGTCTGCGAGCGCCCGGCCGTAGTGGCACGCTGCCCGGTCGCGGCGATCCGCCCGGCGCTGGTGAACGGCAAGCCATCGCTGGAGATCGACGAGAAGAAATGCATGTGCTGCGGCGCGTGTTACCCGCCCTGCCCGCCGATGCAGATCAACGACCCCGAACACTCCAAGCTCGCGATCTGGGTCGGCGGCAAGAATTCGAACGCGCGCGGCAAACCCGTCTTCATGAAGATGGTGATGTCGGGCCTGCCGAACAACCCGCCGCGCTGGCCGGAGGTGTCTGCCGTCGTGAAGAAGATTCTCTACACCTACAAGGGCGACGCACGCTCGTGGGAGCGCGTGTCGGACTGGATCGAGCGCATCGGTTGGCCGCGTTTCTTCGAGAAGTGCGACCTGCCGTTCACGAAGTATCTGATCGACGACTGGCGTGGTTCGCGGGCGAGCCTGAACGCGTCGACCCACATCCGGTTCTGAGGCGAATGGCAGGGCACGCGTCATGAAGTTCGGTTTGCTCGTCAGCGTGGGCCCGTACACGCGCCAAGGCAGCGACACGGCGTACCAATTCGCCGCCGCGGCGCTGGCCAAGGGCCACGAAGTGCAGCGTGTGTTCTTCTATCACGACGGCGTTTACAACGCGACGAAGTTCACCGAGCCGCCGCAGGATGACAGGCACATCGTGAACCGCTGGTCCACGCTTGCCGCCCAGCACAAGGTCGATCTCGTCGTGTGCGTTGCGGCTGCGCTGCGGCGAGGCATCAAAGACGACGCGCTCGCACCGGGCTTTCGGATTTCGGGCCTGGGGCAACTGGTGGACAGCGGCATCAAGGCCGATCGCCTCGTGACCTTCGGCGATTGACGGGCAGCGTATGAAGAAGTTCATGTTCGTCAACCGCAAGGCGCCCTACGGCACGATCCACGCGCTGGAAAGCCTGGAAGTGGTGCTGATCGCCGCCACCTTCGACCAGGACGTGAGCCTCGTCTTCCTCGACGACGGCGTCTATGAACTGGTCAAAGGCCAGAACACCAAGGCGATCGGCATCAAGAACCATTCGCCGACGTATCGTGCGCTCGACGGCTACGACGTGGAGAAACTCTACGTCGAGCGTGAGTCGATGGAGGCGCGCGGCTTGACGCCAGCCGATCTGCTGGTGCCGGTGGAGGTGCTGTCGAGTGCCGAAATGGCCGACCTGATGGCCGAGCAAGACGTCGTGTTGTCATTCTGATTCGAGCGCCGAAACATCATGCTGCACATCGTCAACAAGTCGCACACGCAAATGAATACGCTGGCCAGTTGCCTGCGCCTGGCCAAGCCGGGGCAGGCGTTGTTGCTGACCGAGGACGCGGTATACGCGGCCACCGGCAGCGGCGGCACGGCGTCGGGAATCGCCGACGCCGTGAATCGACTGAAGGTCTATGCACTGCAGCCCGACGTTGAGGCGCGCGGCATGGCCGGCAAGTTGCTCGACGGCGTGACGGCGGTAGATTACGCAGGCTTTGTCGACCTTGTCGCCGAGCACCCCACCAACCAATCCTGGCTCTGATTCAAGGAGACGCCTCATGGGCATCGAAGTCAACGGCACTACTTTTGAGACCGACGAAGAGGGCTATCTGCTCAACCTCGCCGAATGGAATGAAGACATCGGCAAGGCGATCGCCGTGACAGAGAACGTCGAAATGTCGAGCAACCACTGGGAAGTCGTGAACTTCCTGCGCGACTACTACAACGAGTACCAGATCGCCCCGGCGGTGCGCGTGCTGACCAAGGCGATCGGCAAGCAGCTCGGGCCCGACAAGGGCAACAGCAAGTACCTGTACGAGCTGTTCCCCTATGGGCCGGCGAAGCAGGCGTGCAAGATCGCGGGCTTGCCCAAGCCCACCGGCTGCGTCTAGCGCTGGCGCTGGCGTTTCGACCGGCACGCACCTCGCCATGAGCGCGCTGTCGATCGTTTACGCCGCACTGTTCTACCT